>NZ_NFHK01000002.1:0-180155 GCF_002161315.1 Faecalibacterium sp. An77 | reverse complement strand
AGGGAAAACGCCAAAGGAAAACCGGAAGAAAACGAATGAATCCGCCGCGGCGGGGCTTTATATACCTTTGTTCCGCAGACAGCAAAAGGCTGGCAGCCTGTGCTTTTAGGCACAAACTGCCAGCCTTTCTTTGCCGTTTCTGCTGCCCCACAGGGGCACCTTTCACGCCATGGGAGCGGGACGGGATAGATCCCCCCAGCTGCCGTCTGCTGCACAAAGGTATAACACACTAGACTTTGTACCCAAAGTCGTGTGCCACGAAACCCCGGCGCGGTTTCTTTGGATTCTTCCGGCTCAAAGAGCTGGGCGCTCTTTGACTGTCATCCTGTAATAATGATGGGATGACCTCCTGATGAATACCCAAGATGTATTCATCACATCACTATTCCTGAGAAGGAATAGGAGGAATTTTATCTATGAATAGATCTTTTAAATCATTTACGACTCCGGCCTTTTCCCACTGCTTCATGCCAGCCTTCCAAACCAGGCTGTCGGCATTGAGCTGCCCTGCAGCAGCCATTTTTGCCAGGGAAGGCAGATCATAGGGGCCGGTTGCCTGTCCGTTGACAGCCACATGGAACACGACAGAGGGAATCGGAGGAGGTGTTGTACTGAGCGGCTGAGCCTGAGAAACCGGAGGAGTGCCCTGCATGAAACTGTTCATGGCACCGGCAATATTTTGGCCCACGGCACCGCCGATGGCCATGCCGGCCATCATGGAGGCTGCATGAAAACCATCCTTCATTATACCGCTGGCTCCACTGTTTCCCATTTGGCCCAGTGCTTGGGCGCCGGCAACGCCGACTTCTGCCTGCTTTTCCACCTGGAAGGCTCCCAGATGGGCGCTTTGGGTTTGCTTGTGCATCGCATACTGGCTCTCCTCGCGCTGCATCCGCAGGCGTTCGGCGTAATCCTGTGTGTCGGCCTGGGCCCTGGTGGCAGCCATATCTCGAGTGACCTTCATCAGTTGACGATAGCCCTCGCTGGCCTTGTCGATTTCAATGGCGCCGATATCCACGCCGGAAACGGTGACGCCAAAATCTTCTTTCAGCCGCTGGCCGAGATTATACTCGACCTCGTCATTGATGGGGGCGATTTTGCTTTCCATTTGGATCACTGGAATATTGTGGGCAGCGGGGGCGTTGGTCACAATATCCTTGACATAACGACTGATCGCGTCCCGGATTTGCCGCTGGAAATCTTCCAGATGGAAGGTGCTGAGACGATGCAGTTTCACAAAGGATCGATAATCCGAGATGGAAAAGCTGACTGTGCCACGAACCGACACAGGTACGCTGAAATCCGTGAATCTTGGGTCATATACATCGAAGAATGGCACACCAAATTTCACTTGGAGCATCTGGGCCAGATTGATAAAGTAGACCTCGGCCTGGAATGGTGTGCCGCCCCCATAGGCCAGTCCCACAAGACTGGCAAGGACGGGAAGATTCTCTGTGTCCAGAATCCGGTCACAGGGGCCTTCGATGTATTCCTGCTGGGTTCCGTTATATTGGGAGTACACGAATACTGCAACTTCACCGTCCCTGACCCGCAGGGAAGACCCCCAGCGGATGGCGTTCTCTCTCGTTCCCTTGCCAGGGGCGATCCCGGCCGGATGCCATTTCCAAATCAGATAGGATGGCTCATCGCAGCGGATCTCGTCTATAAGGCTGCCAGCCTTTTTGTCTTTGAAGAAAAGCATGTTTTCTCTCCTTATGCATTGTAGGACGTTACTTAAATGTATGGTAAAAGACTACGATTTTTGCATCAGGTTCGAATATAGATTCTTTTTCAAAGTCGGAAAGACCATTTATTGTTACATTTTCTACCTCTCCATCCTTTGTTAACCAACCGGTTACCAGATCCTCAATCTTTTCGGTTTTGATATCGGTAAATCCCTGCTGTTTAAAATGATCTACTATTTCTGAATAATTTTTCCCTTCTACCTCCTTACTGGAAAGACCTGCATAAATCTTTTCGCCAACGAGAATTTCCTGTTTGGTAATGGATTCGAGCAATGACTCACGAATGGAATCCCATTTTTGTCTGCTTTCATCGGACCAGTTGCTGTCATCAATAATTTGATTGGCCATTATACGTGCCATTTCAAAATTTCCGTCTTCTATATATGTTTGTACTTCCTCAGTAAGATTTTCAAGTTGATGTTCTTTGGTCATGTGTGAGATAGAAGAAGGTATGATCATTAAAAAGGGAATGATTAACAATATAACTGCCGCTATAAGTGCAGGAATTGCATTTCCCTTGTCGCTTTGAAAGATTTTCTCAATCTTGGATATACGCTGTTCAAAATGCTGCCTTTTTTGTTCCTGCTCCATTCTTTTTTGAGCTTGTTTCTTTTTGGTTAAATACAGATTGTAGCACTCCCACACCTTTGGGTCGTCACCATAGAATATCTTTGCCTTGGAAAATGCCTGTTCGAATTGTACAGACCAGGCTTCAGAAACTTCTGGTTGATAGCTATTCTCTATATTTGTTGAAGCGAGAATCATGAACTCCAAAATATCTTCCCGAGTGTTCGGGATAGGAAACGTCCTTATCAGATTTGCTTTGGCTTTGTCAGACGATGTATGCTCTAGCTTGTACGAAAGTTCTTGAACAGAATTGGTGGCCCTGGAGCCGCGAATTTCATGGCCACATGAAGGACAGACGGCTGTAAAACTGGGAATGTCTTCGCCGCAGGCAGGACATTTTATCATTTTACCGGCATACTCTTGTTCTCTGGCTTGAAAGGGCTCTGTTTCGGTTCTGTCAACAGGAGACCCGCAGTGTTTGCAGAATTTTGCATCGCTATCGAGTTTGGTTCCGCAATACGGACAAAACAGAATTGTCTTACTGTCGCAGGTCCTCTGTTTTGGGTTTCTTCCAAGCATGTTTTTCCTCCCAAAAATGTTTATCCCTCAAAGCCGTGATCGGGCGGCGTTTTGACTGCATCGCAGATATCTCCAATGTTGCAATCCAAATATTCACAAATTCGCAAAAGAACAGAAAGGGCCACTTCTTCATTCCGCCGTAATTTTGTCATGGTTCCAGTGGCTATATTCAAATCCTTGCGAAATGTGGCCGGAGATATTTCCTGTTCGATCAGGCGTATCCACAGCTTTTTGTAACTGATCTTCATGATGGCGTTCTCTTTCTTGCTCCATAATGGTAAGTCTATAAAATAATTATACATCTGACTTGTGATAGGGTCAATGAAAAATCGCTATAAGGCAAATAAATTTCGCAAGAAGTTGAGAAAATAAGGCGTGAAAATGATACGCCTGGGAAATACTGCTGTTCACCAACTCGTTTCTATGTGATCACCTAACCCAAATGGCCCGCACATCTCTGCCGATGGCAGAAGCATACCGTATGGTAGAAAAGGTGCCGCCATATTTGCGCCCATCATAAACAGCGATCACACGCTGAGAATGATCCACCATATAACGGTTCCGTTCCGTGTAACAAGAGGGAATATAACTTTCACGAATTACAGTTACCCGGTCGCAAACAAGAAGAAGGCGTTGAAACTCCCTGTTGGGAGTTTGCATCCGGCCCCGGTAAGGAATGGCTGCTTCTAAAGACAATGCTGGGTTGTGTTGCTTTTCTTCTGCTACGATGGCCGCAAACAGCAAATCAGAGCCATCCGCAAAGCCTGAAATGAATCGGGTATGGCCGTCCGCAATCGCTGTCTGGATTTCTCGGTACAGGCTGTACTTGACGGCGTCGATTTTGCTCGCAGGTATGTCACGGTGTCCGGTAACACAACACGTCTTTGAATCCATCTGGATGCCTCATTTTGGTCTGCCTCGTATATGGGCAATATTGCCTATAACACTTTATCTCCATTATAGGCAATAATGAAGATAAAGCAAGACCGGGATGGAGGGAAGCTGGATGATCTCATACGCTCCTTTATGGGAGACCATGAAAAAGCGCGGAGCCACCACCTATACGCTTGAGTTCAAGGGCGGGATCAGCAGCTCCTCGATACGAAGATTGAAAGCCGGCGAATCTGTGTCGACCAACACACTGGACGCTCTGTGTAAAATACTGGACTGCACACTGGATGAGATCATTACCTATCTACCAGATAAGCAAACATAAAGGATGGAGCTTTAGCCCCATCCTTTTTACTTTGTGTCGGTCAAACTGCCAAATCACTTGCCCTTTTTCTTGATGGTATCTTACAACTCTGCTATAATAGATAAAAACTGTAGATATCCAGGGCAGTGAGGAGAGCGATACCATGGCTTCTAATTTTGATTTTTTGTCAAAAGATTTTCCGGTCCTCGCAAATTTTGGCCAACTGGCAGAGAAATACTGCTACAGTGATCCAAACTCTTGCCTGATGAAGTTGGGGATGATCGGGGAAACCATCGTCAACCTGATGTTTACCTATGACCGAATCCCTTTCCCGGAGGAAAATACTGCGGTCAAGCGCATAGATGCACTTTATCGTGAGGGCTTGCTGACACAGGACTTGGTGGAGATTCTGCACACTCTACGAAAGGTACGCAATAAGGCTGTCCATGAAAACTACTCCTCTGAGGTAGACGGCTTGGCGCTTCTGCCGATGGCGCACAGCCTCTGTGAATGGTTCATGCAGACCTATGGCGACTGGAATTATCAGCACCAGGAATTCGTGATGCCCATTCCCGCGCAGCAGGTGAGGGCAGCAGACAAGGCCGCAGAAGAGCAGCAGGAAACCCGCCTAGCGCAGGAGGCCGAAGCGAAAGCAGCTCAGACAGAGGCGATCTCCAAAGACAGCCGCCGCAAACGCGTTAGCCAAACAGCCAGCCAACGTCAACGCACGGAAGCCGAGACGCGGTTCCTGATCGACCAGCAGCTCCGACAGGTGGGCTGGGAAGCGGATACTGAAAATCTTCGCTTTTCCAAAGGAACCCGCCCGGCCAAGGGGCGGAATATAGCGATTGCCGAATGGCCTACGGATTCTACTGTTGGAAACCGTGGGCGGGCTGACTATGCTCTTTTTATCGGCTTGCAGATGGTGGGGATCATTGAGGCAAAAGCAGAGCATATCGATATTCCCTCGGTGATCGATTATCAGGGAAAGGATTATCCCCGCAATATCCGACAAGAGGACGCACAATACCAGATTGGGAGTTGGGGACAGTACAAGGTTCCATTTACCTTTGCGACCAATGGCAGGCCTTATCTGAAACAGTATAAAAGCAAATCAGGCATTTGGTTTCTGGATCTCCGTCAGTCTTCCAATGTGCCGAAGCCATTGAAGGGCTGGATGAGCCCGGACAATCTTTTGCAGCTGCTGAATAAAGACACAGATGCAGGCAATCGGGCATTGGAACAGATGCCCTTTGACCTGCTGCGGGATAAAGACGGACTGAATCTTCGAGATTATCAGCTTCGTGCGATTCAGGCAGCAGAGCAGGCTATTATAGATGGAAAAACAAGCATTTTGCTGGCCATGGCGACTGGTACCGGCAAGACGCGTACCGTGCTGGGCATGATCTACCGGTTTTTGAAAACGGGTCGTTTCAAACGCATCCTGTTTTTGGTAGACCGCACTGAGCTGGGAGAACAGGCCCTGGATGTATTCAAAGAGGTCAAGCTGGAAGAGCTGATGCCTCTGGCAGATATCTACAATATCAAAGGCCTGGAGGACAAGGAGATCGAGCGGGAAACCCGTGTCCATGTGGCGACTGTACAGGGGATGGTAAAGCGCATCCTCTACAACGATGGAGAAACCATGCCCGCAGTCAGCGATTATGACCTGATTATCGTGGATGAGGCCCATCGTGGTTATCTGCTGGATAAGGAGATGGGAGATTCGGAGGTTCTCTATCGGGATCAGCGGGACTACCAGAGCAAATACCGCAGCGTAATCGAGTATTTTGACGCAGTGAAGATCGCGCTGACGGCCACGCCGGCGCTCCAGACAACGGAGATTTTGGTCAGCCGGTTTTCAAGTATACCTACCGGGAAGCGGTGATCGAAGGATATCTGGTAGACCATGATGCGCCCCACGACCTACATACCCGTCTGCGGGACGAAGGCATCCACTATCAACCCGGCGACACGGTCACAATCTATAATCCGGTGACTGGTGAAGTCACCAACAGCGAATTGTTGAACGATGAGCTGAATTTTGACGTGGAACAGTTCAACCGGAAAGTGGTCACCCGTCCGTTTAACGAGACCGTTTTGGCCGAGATCGCCAAGAATATTGACCCGGAGAACCCAGAGGAACAGGGCAAGACTCTGATCTATGCAGTGGACGACGACCATGCTGATATGATTGTGGATATTCTGAAGAACATCTACAAGGAATACGGCGTGGATAACGACGCCATTATGAAGATCACCGGCAGTGTGGGCGGCGGCAACCCGAAAAAGGTACATGAGGCTGTTAAGCGCTTTAAAAACGAAAAATATCCCAGTGTTGTGGTTACAGTGGACCTGTTGACCACTGGTATTGATGTGCCTGAGATCACCAATCTGGTGTTCCTGCGGCGGGTGAAATCCCGTATCCTGTTCGAGCAGATGCTGGGCCGCGCAACTCGTCTTTGCCCCAGAATTCACAAGACCCATTTTGAAATTTATGACCCGGTCGGTGTCTATGAGTCCCTGGACCCGGTTAACACCATGAAACCGGCGGCAGTCAATCCGTCTGCTTCCTTCGGTCAGCTGCTGGATGGGCTGGAGGCGCAGGAAGAGGAAAAGCAGATCGCGTTCCAAATCGACCAGATTATCGCCAAGCTTCAGCGCAGAAAACGAAATCTGGACAGCAAAACGATGGAACATTTCGTCAGTATGTCGGGCGGGATGGACCCCACGCAGCTGATCCAGCAGCTCAGGCAGGAGACGCCCGAACAGGCCCGGAATCGTATTCTGGCTCATCGGGATTTGTTCGAGTTTTTGAGTGGCATTCATGCCAATGGAGGCCGACCGGTGGTCATTTCGGATGCGCCGGATGAACTGGTCAGCCATACCCGAGGCTACGGCACCGGCAGCCGCCCGGAGGATTATCTGGATGCCTTTGCCGACTATGTGAAAACCCATCTCAATGAGGTTGCAGCGCTCAATATTGTCTGTACCCGGCCCAAGGAGTTGACTAGGGCAAGCCTTAAGGATCTGCGTTTGACACTGGACCGGGAAGGCTTTACCACACAGCAGCTGAACACGGCTGTATCGGAGCTGACCAATGAGGAAATGGCTGCGGACATCATCAGCCTGATCCGCCGGTATGCCATCGGTTCAACTCTCATCAGCCACGAAGCTCGCATCCGGCGAGCGGTGGACAAGCTGAAAAAGGCCCACAAGTTCACCGCCATTGAGCTGAGATGGATCAACCGGATTGAAAAGTATCTCATGGAAGAGTCTGTGCTCAATGTAGGCGTGTTCGATGAGGATGTCCGCTTCAAAAATGAGGGCGGCTTCAAAAGGATTGACCATATCTTCAAGAATCAATTGGAAAAGATCGTGCTGGAACTCAACGAGTATCTGTACGATGATGGAGGGAGAAGTGCGTAATGGAAAACTTTGAATCTCAAGACAAGAGTCTGCAAAAGCAGGCATTTGAAGCATTGAAGGAATCCAGTGACTTCATTTTTGCGCCTTGTGAGAAGCAGATGGATTTCTCTGATAAAACGCGATTTGCCAAATTAGAGTGCGGCCCGGAACAAAAAATGTATCTCAGTGGGTTGGTTCAGCAGATGCCCACGCTGATGGCAGCAGGAGCACTGACTCAGGCTTATACAGTAAAATTCCTGCAGGGATTGCCTCATACCCTGTCCACGCTTCGCCAGGGCGGGTTTGGCAGCATGATCCATGGAGCGGATGGAAAGTTTGTGGGCACTGCATCGTTCTACCCCATGCAGGCGCAAGCCGCTTTACTGGGGGCATTCAGTGCCATGGCTGTCGCATCTGGTCAATACTTTTTGACCGAAATCCGCAGCGAGCTGAACATGATGAATTTAAAGCTGGACAAGATTCTGGAATTCCTGTATGGCGATAAAAAGGCAGAGCTGATGGCTGAGATCAGCTTTGCGAGATACGCTTATCAGAATTACAGCGCGATCATGGCCTGTGAAGCGCAGCGCAGTGCTACCATTACCAGTCTGCAGCAGTCCAAAAAGGTGGCCATGAAGGATATCGAATTCTACATGAATGATCTGCACTCTGCAGTCAATGCAGAAGGGAAAAACTACGAAGATCTTGAAGCATTGAGTGACAACGCCCTGCAAATCAAGGATAGCCTGGATCTTTCCATTCAGCTGTATGTGATGAGCAGCTTGCTGGAGGTATACTATGCGCAGAATTATGCGAAGGAGTACATCGACTATCTGGAAAGTGAAATGCTGATTTACATGGATAAGTGCGAGAAACGCATCCTCAGCAGTTTTAGTGTGCTCAAACGCAGGCTCGATGAATACAAATCGAAACCTTTGGAGAAAGTTGACAAATCCATCTATACGGCTAAAATTGCAGCATTGATCGCGCCGTTGAACAGCGGGGAAGAGTCTACATTGCGCAAGTCTGTCCGGAATGCGCTTCATGTTTCTTCCAGAAATCTGGAATACTATCTCAGCGAAGATGGAAGCCTGCATTGTCAGGCAGTCTAAACATTGGAGGAAAACCTTACATGACCACCCAGGAAATCGTATCCAAGCTCTGGAATCTCTGCAATGTGCTGCGGGATGACGGCATTACCTATCACCAGTATGTCACCGAGCTGACCTATATTCTGTTTTTGAAGATGGCCAAGGAAACGGGGGCAGAAAGCCAGATTCCCGCCGCCTACCGCTGGGACCAGCTCACCGCCAAAAGCGGCATCGAGCTGAAAAAGTTCTATAAGGAGCTGCTTGCCTATCTGGGTGAAAACTGCACCGGCAGGGTGCGGGAAATCTACCAGGGGGCTGCCACCAATATCGACGAGCCCAAGAACTTGGAAAAGATCATCACCACCATCGACGGCCTGGACTGGTACTCCGCACGGGAAGAGGGACTGGGCAACCTGTACGAAGGCCTTTTGGAAAAGAACGCCAACGAGAAAAAATCCGGCGCGGGCCAGTATTTTACCCCGCGTGTCCTGATTGATGTGATGACCCGGCTGATGAAGCCCCAGCCGGGGGAACGGTGCAATGACCCCGCCTGCGGCACCTTTGGTTTTATGATCGCCGCCTATCAGTATGTCAAAGAGCATACCGACGACTTCTATGACCTGAGCGCCGATGAGGCCAAGTTCGAGAAGGAAGAAGCCTTCACCGGCTGCGAGCTGGTCCATGATACCCACCGGCTGGCCCTGATGAATGCCATGCTGCACGGCATCGATGGTCAGATTCTGTTGGGCGACACCCTGTCCAATGCGGGCAAGGCCCTCCACGATTTCGATCTGGTGCTCACCAATCCGCCCTTCGGCACCAAGAAGGGCGGCGAGCGTGCCACACGGGACGACTTTACCTTTCCCACCAGCAACAAGCAGCTAAACTTCCTCCAGCACATCTACCGCAGCCTGAAAGCCAACGGCAAGGCACGGGCCGCCGTGGTTCTGCCGGATAACGTCCTCTTTGCGGACGGCGACGGCGAAAAGATTCGCTGCGACCTGATGGACAAGTGCAACCTCCATACCATTCTCCGTCTGCCCACCGGTATTTTCTATGCCCAGGGCGTCAAGACCAATGTGCTGTTCTTCACCCGCGGCACCAGCGATAAAGGCAACACCAAAGAGGTCTGGTTTTACGACCTGCGCACCAACATGCCCAGCTTTGGCAAGACCACCCCGCTGAAAAAGGAACACTTCGCGGACTTTGAGAAAGCCTATGAGGCTGAGGACCGCCATGCTGTGCAGGATGAGCGGTGGAGCGTCTTTACACGGGAGCAGATTGCAGAGAAGGGGAACAGCCTGGATCTGGGCCTGATCCGAGACGATTCCGTGCTGGATTACAATGACCTGCCCGACCCCACCGACAGCGCCGAAGAAGCTGCCGCCAACCTGGAGGAGGCCGTCGATCTGCTGATGAGCGTGGTAAAGGAACTGCGGGCGCTGGAGGTGCGGGACTGATGGCAAAAGGGAAGAAAAAAGAAGCCGCTCTTTCTCCCGAGGAGCGCCTGCAGGCAGCGCTGGTACCGGAGAGTGAGCAGCCGTACAAGGTGCCAGAGAATTGGTGCTGGACTAGAATAGAAAATATCACGCAAATTTTAAATGGGTTTGCATTTAAAAGTCAAGAATATACGGACTGTGGAATTAGAATTATAAGAATTTCAAACGTCCAAGATGGTTATATTGAAGATAATAAGCCTGTTTTTTACCCTTTAAGTAGTCGAGATTCTATTAAAGAATTTATGCTAGAGGACAAGGATTTGCTTATGTCACTTACAGGAAATGTTGGGAGGGTTGCTTTAATTAACAATAGTATGTTGCCTGCGGCATTAAATCAGCGAGTAGCATGTATTAGAATGACATCTTCCAATTGTAATAAATATTTTTTGTTTTATTATTTCCTAAGAAAACAATTTATTTATGATTGTATCAAAAACTCTAAGGGTTCTGCGCAGCTTAATATGAGCACAGAATGGCTAAAAAAGTATCCTGTTCCATTCCCATCATACAATGAACAACAGCGTATCGTTGATCGTATTGAAAGCCTGTTTGCCAAGCTGGATGAGGCCAAACAAAAGGCCCAGGATGCCCTGGATAGCTTTGAAACCCGCAAAGCAGCCATTCTGAACAAAGCCTTTACTGGTGAGCTCACCGCACAATGGAGAAAAGAACATGGTGTGGGGATGGAGAGCTGGAAAACGCGTGAATTAGTACAATGCTTTGAAATCGTTTCTGGCATTCAAAAAACACCCGCTCGAAGTCCTAAAGATAATCCAATTCCATATCTAACAGTAGCAAATGTATACCGGAATCGAATAGATCTTTCAGAAATCCGATATTTTGAAGTTTCACCAGAAGAGCTGGATAAACTTCAACTAAAAAATAAGGACCTTTTGATTGTAGAGGGAAATGGAAGCGGTAATGAGATTGGCCGATGTGCCATGTGGCATAATGAATTACCTGTATGCGTTCATCAAAATCACATTATTCGGCTGAGAAGTAAAACTTCAGACATTTTGCCAGAGTTTGTACTTTACTACCTGAATAGTGAAACTGGAAAATCTGTCATGCAGGAGCGGGCCAAAACTACAGCCGGACTATTTAATTTAAGTGCAGGGAAAGTTAAGACAATTTCATTTCCCTTTATCCCTTTGGATGAACAAACCGAAATCGTCCGCATCCTTGATGGCCTCCTCGCCAAAGAGCAGCAGGCCAAAGAAGCCGCCGAAAAGGTGCTGGAACAGATTGACCTGACCAAGAAAGCCATCCTGGCCCGTGCCTTCCGCGGCGAGCTGGGCACCAACGACCCCAGCGAAGAGAGCGCGGTGGAGCTGCTAAAGAAAACACTACAAAATACTACATAAAATTTGTAGTATTCGCTCACTTGACAATCCATGTAGTGTGACGTATAATAGTCATACGAGGTGAACCGGTATGAACAATTTGAGGATAATCCGAGAACTCTACGGTGCCACACAGGAGCAGGTTGCGCAAGCAATTAACGTGAATCGTGTGACCGTAGCCAACTGGGAGAACGGAACCTCTGTTGCCTCTAGTAGTAACCGGGAGAAACTGTCCATCTACTACGGTATAGGTCCTGAGTACTTTTATGATAAGGAACTGACCACGGATGCCCGGTCAGCCATAGTCGAATCCAGCGAAAGAGCTAAAGAGATCAGCGAGCAATCGGAGGGAATCCAAGACAAAGAGACTGCCTTCCATAAAGTTTTCGAGTCGATGACCTTTGAGCATGCTTTGAACTTTTACATGCTTTCGATGAAGATGCTTTTGGCAACAGCCGACAGCGGCAAGCTGGACAAGCTCAAAACCGCAGCGGCAATTAATAGCAAGATGGGAGAAAGACTTAACGCGATCATTGAGCTACGAGAGAAAGAGGAGCAATCTGGTGAGCCTTCTCTCTTTGACCTCATTGAAAAGGTCGAAAAAAAGGAATAATACTATATATTGTAACGATTAGCGGGCAATGCACAACATTTAGTTGACATCTGTCCAAGATCGTGGTAAACTTAACTAGGGTTTCTCAGACAAAAGAAAACAGCACTCCGGCTGCTATCCAGAGTGCTGTATCTCGCGTCTACACAGAATACGATGCTCAGAGGCACGGTACACATGTGTTTTCCTTCGACACATCTAGTGTATCACGTTTCCGGGCTCGGTTCAAGTTGGCATTTTTCACAAAACGTAAAAATGTCATTGTGTAACCGGGTTTTTCTTTTGGCTGTTGAATAAACCGTTCGAAAGACGAATAGTTCACATTGTTGCTAAAGAAAGTGAGGTTGATACCTATGATGTACGCAACGAAAATCAAAATGAAGCAGGGGTGCTATAATTCTAAGGATCTCTTGGAAATTGACTCCATTTACATTGAAGGCTGCACCAATCCTGGCTTCTTTAAAAAAGCCGTTCTCTACGACTACTTAAAGGAACATACTGGTTCCATCCGGGTAAATATTTATCCGTATCCAAACGTAGTTTCGGCTTTGAGCGGTCGGGGCGAAAAGTATGTTCGCTCTGCCCCTGATACTTATGGCAATGATGATCTTCTGGATCTGCCGCGTGTATAAGGAGGGAGCTAAGATGGGCAAAAATCAGCATGTTACGCCGCACGCGGACGGTGGATGGCAGGTAATTGGTGCCGGCAATTCACGGGCTACTGTCAGAACCAATACGCAGGCGGAAGCCATTGCGGTGGCTAGGGAAATTGCGCGCAACCAGGGATCAGAACTGGTGATTCATGGAGCAGATGGCCGCATCCGTGAGAAGGATTCTCACGGGCACGACCCGCACCCGCCGAAAGGTTAAGAACAAAAGGCAGTTTATGGGTACCAGGCATAAACTGCCTTTTATATTTTATTGACGCCCCAAAAACAAATTTCTCAGAATCAAATGAAAAGCCGCACACCCGCCAGAACTATCCCGGAGAGCGTGCGGCTCTTTCGTTATATAATTTTACTTCGTCCTGTCAGGCCGGTTTAGTCAGGCAAGATGGCCCACATCCGCACCGGAAGGCCGGTAGCGCCCTGGATGGGCGGGCAGACGGCGAAAGCGATGGCACCAGCAGGGGGCACCTGATCCAGGTTGCAAAGCACCTCTACCTGCAGCTTGCCCTTGCTCAGCACATACCGCTCACAGGCCAGGTCACCCGCGGCGGCGGCCAGAACCGAAGCGTCGGTATCCAGGGTCTCGTGGCCGTTGGCGGCAGCGTTTCTAGTTTCGTAAATGTATTGCAGAGCCTCCATGGACCAGCCGGGGAAGTTCTCGCCGCCCTCCTCGTCAAAGTTAGAAAGGGCGTTCATGTCCGGCCAGCGCTCGGCCCAGCCGGTATGCAGGGCCACAAAGGCCCCATCGGGGATGGGCCCGTACTTGGTCTCCCAGTCCTGCAGGTCCTGCACGGTCACAGCATAATGAGGGTCGGCCTTGACCTTTTCGGTCACGTCCACCACCACCAGGGGGAAGGCCATTTCCTTGACCCCGTACTTTTCAGACAGAGCGCCTCCCTTTACAAAGTGGCCGGGGAAATCTATATGGGTGCCGAACTGCCCGGGGAACTTGAAGGTCTGGATCAGGCAATCCAGCATCTCGTTGCCCCAGTCAAAGACGGTTTTTCCCAGCTCCACCGAGCCTTCCGGGATGCCGCCCCAGTAGGGGCTCTGGTTGTTCAGCGGGTGGCAAAGTTCCACCCAGCGGCATTTCTTCAAACGATTCAGCTCTTCCCACAACGGATACATTTTTGTTTCCCTCCATTTTTCATCTGGCTGGGCACTGCCCGCCAGACTGGTTTTGTGATAACCTATCTTTGAAAATGCAGCTGCATTTCAAATCATATGGAAGTGCTTCAGTGCATCCCGAATGGCCTTTTCCTTTTCGGGCGGGCACTGGGGCTGCTTGGAATTCTCTGATTTGGGCTTGTTGTAACACTCCCGCTCGATGATCCCGCATTTCTGCTTGACCTGGGCGATATAGAGGGGAGTGACGTTCAGGCCGGTCTGCTCCTTGACGTAGTCTTTGATCTCCTGATAGGTGGCGCCCTTTTTAAGTTTGGACAGGTCCACACCCTCCAAAGAGAACGGAATACGGACCTTTTTTAGTGTAAATTCGCCCTTGGAAAGTTGAATTACTGCCTCCACGTGTCCCGTCCTGGGGAACATATCCACCGGCTGCACTTTTTCTACCTGGTAGCCGGACTCAGCCAGAATGGCGGCGTCGCGGGCGGCGGTGGCGGGGTTGCAGCTCACGTAGACCAGACGCCGGGGAGACATCTGGACGATGGCCGACAGGGTGGCCTGGTCGCAGCCCTTGCGGGGAGGGTCTACAACAATAATATCGGGGGCCAGCCCTTCGGCGGCCAGGCGGCTGGCCGCTTCGCCGGCGTCGCCGCAGAAAAAGCGGCTCTTGGCGGCAATGGCGGCACCCATGCGGGCGGCGTTGGTTTTGGCACTCTCGATGGCTTCGGGGATGATTTCAACGCCGATCAGCTCCCGGCAGCGGCCGGCCATGGACAGGCCGATGGTGCCCATGCCGCAGTAGAGATCCAGAAGCAGATCCTCCGGGGTGGGGGAGGCATAGGCGGCGGCCACGGCGTAGAGCTGCTCGGCACCGGGGGTGTTGACCTGATAGAAGGAAAGGGGCCCCAGCTGGACCGGAACCTGACACAAAGTGTCCTCAATGTAGCCCGGCCCATACAAAACGTGATTCTCAAGGCCAAGGATTACATTGGTCTTTTCGCGGTTGACGTTGATGAGAATTGTGGCGATATCTGCAAATTGGCTGCAAAGCCGTTCCACCATCTCGTCGGCGTGGGGCAGTTTGGGCCGGGTGCAGACCAGGCAAACCATGATCTGGCCGCTGTGGGTGCCGCGCCGCAGGAAGATGTGGCGGACCAGGCCTTTGCCGGTTTCTTCGTCGTAGGGCTGAATGCCGTACTGTTCCAGCAGGCTGCACAGGGTACGGCCGATTTCGTTGAGGACAGAAGGCTGCAGTTTGCAGTCCTCACAGGGAACGATGCGGTGACTGCGCCCGGCATAGAAGCCGATGCACAGATGCCCGTTTTTGTCGCGGCCTACCGGATACTGTACCTTGTTGCGGTAACGGTCCACTTCGGGAGAGGGGAGAATGGGCTGGATGGGGACATCCAGCCCGCCAATCCGGCGGAACGCATCCGCTACCGAGGCCTCCTTGGCCTTGAGTTCCGCCTGATAACTCAGGTGCCGCAGGCTGCACCCGCCGCAGGGCCCTGCCACAGGGCATTCCACCGGGATGCGGTCGGGAGAGGCGGTTTCGATGCTCTCCACAATGCCGAAGGCATACCGTTTGCAGTCTTTAACGATTCGTGCGCGGATGACATCGCCGGGAGCGGTGCCCGGCACGAAAACCGCTTCGCCCTCCCAATGGCCGACGCCGCTGCCGTCGCCGGACAGCCGTTCGATGGACAGTGTGATGATTTGATTTTTCTGTAAAGGCATGATTCCTCCTAGGGCGGCTGGACGCGGTTATTCGGGATCGGTGGTCTCAGAGGACTGGGCCTCTGCCTGCTGTGCGGCCAGATACTTGCTGGGCGGCACGCCTTTGGCCCGCTTGAACACCCGCGAGAAATAGAACTGATCGAAAAATCCCACCGAAATAGCCACTTCGGCGATGGACAAGGTGCCCGCCCGCAGCAGCTTGCAGGCCTCGTTGATGCGGTATTCGGTCAGGTAGTCGATGGGGCTTTTGCCCACGTTGCTCATAAAGACGCGGTAGAGATGGCTGCGGGAAACACCCACGCTCTTGGCCACGTCGTCAATGGAAATATCATGGGAATAGTTGAACTGGATGTACTTGATGGCATTCAGGACATACTGGCTGGAGGAATTGGTGTTGTGGGGCTTGCGCTCGCTGGTTTCCTCCATCAGGGCGGCGATGAAAAGGTACAGATAGCCCACCATGGCCGTCTCGTCCTGTACCCGCATCCCGCGGGCCCGGAAGATATTGTCCAGCGCGTTGTACATTTCCTCCGGGTGCTGGGTATGGTGCACCGGCTGCTCGTCCGAGAAGGGCAGCAGCGCGGCCAGCTTGTGAGCGCTGATGCCGTTGAAGCCCACCCAGCAGTATTCCCAGGGCTGCTGGATGTCGGCGGTATAGGTGTTCAGCTGGTTGGGCTGGACAAAAAACATATCGCCGGGGCTGAGTTCCCAGGTTTTTCCGCCGGTCTGGAAGGTCCCCTTGCCCGCCAGAATCAGGTGGATCAGGTAATGGTCCCGGATGCCGGGCCCCCAGGTATGGCCCGGTGCACAGCGCTCCAAGCCGCAGTTAAAGACGGAAAGATCCACGTTGTTGGTATAATTTTGTTTAAACGACTGCTTGTAAACTTCCGGCATAGAGAGCCTCCTTTTTGGGCGGAACGACCGCGCCGATGGGTTGTGATACCAGTATACCATAGATGACAGCGCAAATTCAACAAAAGTACATCTGAATCTTTGGACCTGACGCCGAAAATATGTCCCCGATATCGGATAAAATTGCAAATGTCCGCCATGTAAGCTACAATAGAGGCAAGATCCCGGGGCCTGGCCCGGTTGTTTTTGTTTGGGCCAGGCACTGCATCTAAGTAGTCGGTCTGCGGCCTGGCTTTTCGTCCGGGCCTTCACGGTGAGATGCGTAGATAGGGGGTACATATGGCGACAAGCGCACAGAGGCGGCAGGAAATAGCGGCGGGCGTGTGGGACGATCTTCTGCGGACCTTGTATGGTTCGTCGGAGGCGGTACTGGCCCGGCAGCGAGCGCGCTGGTGCGCGGCGCTGACGGACTTTGAGCGCTATTTTGGTCCGGGACGGCAGGTGCATTTGTACACGGCGCCCGGCCGGGCTGAGCTGGGAGGCAACCACACCGATCATCAGCACGGCTATGGCCTGGCGGCGGCGGTGAACCTGGACCTGGTTGGGGTGGTGGCCCGGAACGAGGACAATTATATCCGGGTCAAGTCCTGGGGCTTCAACAAGCTGGACGTGGTGGATCTGGATGAGCCCAATCCCCAGGCGTCGGAGTCCACCCATTCGGCCAGCCTGATCCGCGGCCTGGCGGAAGGGTTCCGCACCCAGGGAAAGCAGGTGGGCGGCTACGACGCCTATACCACCAGCGATGTGCTGCGAGGCTCGGGGCTGTCCAGCTCGGCGGCCTTTGAAATGGCGATGGGCGCCATGATGAACGAGGAATTTGAATGCGGCCTGACCCCCATTCAGGTGGCACGGCTGGGACAGTATGCAGAGAATATCTATTTCGGCAAGCCCAGCGGGATGCTGGACCAGCTGGCCAGCGCTCTGGGCGGCGTCATCTTTGCGGACTTTGAAGATCCCGCGTCGCCCCGGGTGGAGAAACTGCGGGCCAAGGGCCAGATGCCGGATGGAATGGTGCTCTGTGTCACCGATACCCGGGGCAGTCACAGCGAATTGACCGCGGAATTTGCCGCCATCCGCCATGAGATGGAAGCAGTGGCTGCCTGCTTTGGCTGCAACGTGCTGGGCGAAGTGCGGGAGGCGGAATTTTGGGCCCGGCTGCCCGAGGTGCGGGCAGCCTGTGGAGACCGGGCCTGCCTGCGGGCGATGCATTTCTTTGAGGAAAACGCCCGCACCCTGGCCGAGGACCGCGCCCTGCGGGCCGGGCAGTTTGGTCGCTTTCTGCACTTGGTGGGGGAGAGCGGCCACGCCTCATTTGCCCTGTGCCAGAATGTCTACTGTGCTTCCACGCCCGCCCGGCAGGAGCTGTCGGTGGCCCTGGCCCTGAGTCAGCATCTGCTGGAAGGAACCGGCGGGGCATGGCGGATGCAGGGAGGCGGATTTGCCGGCACCATTCAAGCCTTTGTGCCCAGAGAGTGCCTGGAGCGCTATTGTGCAGCCATGGAGGGCGTTTTTGGCCCGGGCAGCTGCCATCTGCTCACCCTGCGGGAACAGGGCGCGGGCCGTGTGCTCTGAGATATTCTATTTATAAAGAAGGCGAGCCCTGCGTTTCGGCGCGGGGCTTGCTTTTTGCAGCGTGGTCTGTTAGGATGGACCGTACAGGGGAGGGGAGAAGATGAAATCCATGCTTTTGGTGCGGCCGGCTCCGGAGTATGCTGAGGCCATCGCTGACTTTCGCCGGGAATATCTGGACGCCGGCAGCCGGATGGATGGCTGCGGTCCGCTGCGCCGGATGGAAGACCCCATGGACTGGGTTCGTTACTGCCGGGCCTGGGACACCGATGGACCCTTGCCGGAAGGGGTGGACTGGGTGCGCTCCACCCAGTTTTTGTACATTCGGCCGGAGGATGGAAAGATGGTGGGCACCATCCAGGTGCGGCACAGGTTCAATGCCTTTCTGGCCGCCTATGGCGGGCATATCGGCTACTCGGTCCGCCCCTCCGAGCGGAGGAAAGGCTACGCCGCCCGGATGCTGCGGGACACCCTGCCGTTCTGCCGGCAGATCGGCCTGGAAAAGGTTCTGATCAGCTGCCGGACCGACAATGTGGGCAGCCGAAAGACCATTCTGGCCAATGGCGGAGTCTATGAATCCACCGTCTTTGTGCCGGGCCGGGATGAAGAATTGGAGCGCTATTGGATTGATCTAAATAATTTCCCAAAATCCGAAAATTGTGATTGACAATTTGTCCTGGGCTTGGTATAATGAATTGCTGTCTGTAAAGACGGCCCCGCGAAAGAAGGTCTTTTGCGGATCCTTGGCCTCATTGGAGGCCCTTAAGTCCAAAAGGAGGTGCACAAAAATGGCAAAGTACGAAACCATGCTGATTACCACCGCCACCCTCGACGAGGAGGCTACCGCCGCTCTGGTCGGTAAGTTCAAGACCCTGATCGAGGCCAACGGCACGATCGATTCCATCGACGAGTGGGGCAAGCGCCGTCTGGCATACCCCATCAACGACGAGAACGAGGGCGTCTACACTGTGATTAACTTCACCAGCGAGCCCGACTTCCCCGCCGAGCTGGACCGTGTGTACAAGATCACCGAGGGTGTCATGCGCTCTCTGATCGTTGCAAAGGAAGACTAATTCCACCGGGTACAAGGAGTCCTGTCTTATGTTGAATGTTGTTGTCATCATGGGCCGCCTGGTGGCGGACCCCGAGCTTCGCACCACCACCAACGGGATCAATCTGGCGCGGTTCCGCATCGCATGCGACCGCAGCTACTCTCGTCAGAGTGAGCAGCGTCAGACCGATTTTCTGGACGTTGTGGCCTGGCGCCAGCAGGCGGATTTCGTCTGCAAATACTTCCAGAAGGGCAGCCTGATCATCATTGAGGGCAGCATCCAGACCCGTCAGTACCAGGACAAGAGCGGCAACAACCGCACTGGTGTGGAGATCGTGGCCAACAACATCAACTTTGGCGGTCCCAAGAACTCCGGAACCAATGGAGGCGGCTCGGCATATCCTGCCAGCCAGCCCCGCTCGAACGCTCCGTCTGCCCGTCCGTCCTCCATTGAGGCGGTCCCCAGCTATTCGGCAGGGGATACCGATGACTTCGCCGTCATCGACGACAGCGACGATCTGCCGTTCTGAGCGTCCATCTCGACTGAAAAATTCAAACAGGAGGTAAACCAGCAATGGCTTTTGAGAAGAACGAAGGCTCTCGCCCCGCACGTCCCGTGCGCCGCGGCCGCAAGAAGGTCTGCAGCTTCTGCGTCGATCGTATTGACGAGATCGATTACAAGGATGTTGCTCGCCTGCGCAAGTATGTTTCTGAGCGTGCAAAGATCATTCCCCGCCGTGTGACCGGCACCTGCGCTTATCATCAGCGCGCCCTGACCGTGGCCATCAAGCGTGCTCGTCACGTTGCTCTGATGCCCTACGTCAGCGACTAATCGCTCACAACCCCAGTTCAAAACAATCAGCAAATCAGCAATCAGCAATGAACGCCGCCCGTTTCACGATGGGCGGCGTTTTTCTGTGATTTGCAGTGACAGCAAAAAGCCCATCCCCGGTCAGGGGATGGGCTTTGTCTATCTGCGACGGAATCAGGCGCTCACAGGGTCTTGCAGAACTCCTTGAGGTAGGCCCGGAAGGCCTCGCCGATTTCGGGGTGCTGAAGGGCCATTTCTACCTGGGCCTGCACCACACAGAGCTTGTTGCCCATATCGTAATGCTTGCCGGTGAATTCCACGGCGGTCATGCCGCCCTTGGTGCGGGCGAATTCAGCCATGGCGTCGGTCAGCTGGATTTCGCCGCCGGCACCCGGCTTGGTGGCCGCCAGCAGGGGATAGATCTCGGGAGTCAGCAGCACCCGGCCGAGAATGGAATAGTTGCTGAACTCCTGGCCCTTTTTGGGCTTTTCGATCATGTCGTCCACAAAGAAATAGTTGTCCCGGATGGGAGTGGTCTTGAGGCTGCAATAGCGGCTCACATCCTCCCAGGGCACTGCCGAGACGCCGGCGGCCGGACGGCCAAAGGTTTCATAAGCGCGGATCAGCTGGGCACAGACGGGGTCTTCGCCCACGATGACATCGTCGCCATAGATGACCACAAAGGGATCGTCTCCGGTGAAGGGCTGCGCCATGCTTACGGCGTGGCCCAGACCGAGGGTCTGCTTCTGGCGGACAAAATAGATGTTGGCCAGATTGGCAATGCCGAGGCATTCCTCCAGCATTTTTTCCTTGCCGGGGGCAGCCAGTTTGGCTTCCAGCTCGGGGCTGCGGTCAAAGTGATCTTCGATGATGGTCTGGCCGCGGCTGAGAATGATCAGGATGTCGGTGATGCCGGAGCGGACCGCCTCCTCCACCAAATACTGGATGGCGGGCTTGTCTACAATGGGCAGCATTCCCTTGGGCATGGCTTTGGTGGCGGGCAGCACCCGCGTGCCCAGACCGGCCGCAGGAATGATGGCTTTTTTGACAGCTTTCATAAGGGACCTCCTTCGGTATTTGAGTGGATGAATATCACAGCAGCAGAGAAGTCACTGCCTCAACATTGGGGCCCAGCAGCAGGCTGAACAGAGCGCCTGCCACGACCATTGCGGTAAACACGCCCACCACAGCGGCCCAGCTGACGCCGCCCTGGGCGCGCAGAACAGCTTCCCGCTGGGCTTTCTCGGGGAACTCAGCCTCGATGCGGCGGATGCGCTCCGCGGCGGAGCGGCGGTACAGATACTTGGCGAACATACCGCTGAGAACCATCACCACAAAGCTGAGGATGGATGCAATCTGCGCCAGCAGGATGAGGGTGGAGGAGCTGATGGCGGGGGCGAGAGAACTCTCGCTGAGGACCAGCAGTTCCAGCAGAGCGGGCAGGTTCAGGAGCAGATCCACCGCCAGGAAGGCGAAAGCCGGCTTCCAGGCTTTGCGGTAGAAGAAATACAGCGGGCCGAACAGAAGGGCCGAGAAACAGACCGAGCTCTTGCGGCCGTACCGCTGCATCCGGGCAAATTCCCGCAGGTAGGCAGGGCTGGCCGGGCCGATGTAGGTGGCCCAGTCGTCCCCGGAAATTCCGTCGATGGGCTCCACGGCGCTGGCTGCGCTGGACTGCCAGGTGCCGCCCTGGGCCTCCTGATAGAGGCGGGCGTAGTTGAAGCCGCCTCCGGCGGGCTGCTGGGCCTGACGGGATGCGTCCACCCGGGGCGGGGGAGTCTGCCCGTTGTCAAAGAGATAACCGCAGTGGCTGCACCGGGTAGCGGATTCGGGGTTGGGCGCGCCGCAGTTGGGGCATTTGTGCTCCGGCCGGGCCGAAGCAGGGGGCGTCCATTCAAAGGAACCGTGTTTGTCAGCGTAGACACAGGCGCCCTGATTCTCGTAGCACACCCGGTGATAGGGTGCGCCGCAGTCGGGACAGACGACAATATCGTCCGTATCGGTCAGAGGTTTGCCGCAGACCGAACAGGGACAACCGGTAAATTGATACATAAAAGCCTCCGGATTCAAGTGATATTGTAAGCTTAGTATACTCTCTATGCGTAGAAAAGAAAAGCTAAAGTTTCAAATTCCGGCTTTTGCCGCTGATTTTGAAAGAATGATCGGCAAAAACCAGAGTCTCCTCGCCTGCAGCGGCCTGGAATGGGCCTTTACCGCGGGCAAACGGCGGGGCAGAGCATGGGGATGCTCTGTAGATAGGGCCATTATAGCACGAAATCTTGAAAAAACTAAAAACAAATCCCGGATTGCGTTTGAATTTTTAAAAAAGAGGGGCCTGTCTGACGGCCTCTGACGCGGAAAAGGCGGCCGGGACGCCGCAGCGGATGGGGACGGGAAATTCTGCGGCCCGGAAAATTGACAGCGCCCGCCGCGCCGTGCTATCCTTACATGGAACAAGAGGAAAAGGGAGGCGGAACCAAGATGGACGAGCGCTATCTCCGGGCGGTGGAAATCGATTGGAGCAAATTGCCGCGGGATTCCTGGCTGAGGGACATTCCGGCCCTGCGTCAGCTGGGACAGCTGTGGTTTGACCACAACATCACCCTTCTGGCCGGAGAAAACGGCACCGGCAAGTCCACTCTGCTGGAAGGAATCGCGGTAAACTGCGGCTTCAACCCGGAGGGCGGTACCATCAACTATCGGTTTTCCACCTTTGACGAGGGAGACGGGCCGGCGCAGGCCATGCGGGTGTCCAGAGGGTTCCGCCGGCCGCCCTTCGGCTATTTCTTCCGGGCAGAGAGCTTTTTCAATGTGGCCAGCCAGGCGGAAGTCTACCGCAACAGCGGCCTGGGGCCGGTTCCCAAAGAGATCTATTATGAACGCTTTGGGGGAAAAGCCCTTCATGAGCAGTCCCACGGAGAGAGCTTTCTGGGGTGGTTTCAGTCCTGCAATGAACAGGGTCTGTACCTGATGGACGAACCGGAGGCGGCGCTCTCGCCCCAGCGTCAGCTGGCCCTGCTGGTGCAGATGGTTCGGATGGCCCGGGCGGGGGCGCAGTTTGTGATTGCCTCCCACTCGCCGATTTTGCTGGGCGCGCCAGATGCCCGGATTCTGTCCTTTGACGAGACCGGCGTCCACCCCTGCACCTATGAAGAAACCGGAAGCTACCAGCTGACGCGGCTGTTCCTGGAGAATCGGGAACGGCTGATCGAACAGCTTCTGCGGGAGGACGAGGAGGATGTATGAGAGACCACGAGATTGATTTGTGCGGAGCCGAAAACGGCGGCCGGAGCCCGGAAATGCCCTTTTTGGAACGGGATGCCGCCTTTTCGTTCCGGTGTGCCGGCTGCGGCGGATGCTGCCGCGGGCGGGAGGACATCGTCCTGTCGGGATATGACCTCTACCGGCTGTCCCGGCGTCTGGGCCTGCCGCCCAAATTGACCGCCCGGGCCTTCTGCAAAATGTACATTGGAACGGTCAGCCACCTCCCGGTGCTCCGGCTGATGCCGGTCAAAGAGGAACACAATAACTGTCCCTTTTTCACCGAAAACCGCTGCGCCGTCCATGAAGCCCGTCCACTGGTCTGCGCCCTCTATCCGCTGGGGCAGGAAATCAGCCCGGCGGGGGAGGTGCGGTATTATTTCCAGGCCACCCGGTGCGGCGGCCCGGTCCATCAGGCGAACCTGACGGATTATCTGGAAGGCCAGGGGATTGCCCAGCGGGAACCGCTGGACATCCGATGGGCCCAGTGCTGTATGGCCCTGGAACAGGAAGCTCCGGCCTGGGAGCAGACGCTCCACCCGGTGGTGCTGCGGCGGTTTCAGGCAAAACTGGGGGAGGCTCTCTATTACCGCTACGATTTGAACCGTCCCTGGCTGGAGCAGCTGGAAGAAAATCTTGCCTGGCTGAAAGAGGAGCGGACCCGACTAGAAAAGATGCAGCAGAGCATTCATCGAAAAAAGTGATGGATAAATTCGATACAATCGATAATTGGGGCGCTTCAGGAGAATAAATCTCCGGCTCTCGTCTTGTAATCCATGGGAAAGTGTGCTATACTTCACAAGCGTAAAGCAGTTCACACGTGTGAAGTGAAAGGGCGGCCTTTGAGCGGCTGGTTTCCTGCGGGTCCTGTTCCCCGCGGCACACGCAGTATAAGATAGAGGAGAGTTTTGTTATGCGTAAGATTTCCCGTCGTTCGTTCCTGGCTGTTTCTGCGGCTGCTGCAGCTGCCGGCATCCTGTCGGCCTGCGGTTCTTCTTCGTCTTCCACCGCGGCATCCACCGCTTCGTCTGCCGCTGCTTCGGCAGGTTCGGCCGCATCGGCCGCATCGGGTGAGAGCTATACGGTGGGCATCTGCCAGCTGGTGGAGCACGAGGCGCTGGACGCCGCTACCCAGGGCTTCCAGGATGCCCTGACCGACCAGTTCGGCGACGCCGTCACCTTTGACCTGCAGAACGCGCAGAACGATACGGCCACCTGTGCCACCATCTGCAACGGCTTTGTCTCGGCTGGCGTGGACCTGATTCTGGCCAATGCCACCGCCGCCCTGCAGGCCGCACAGGCCGCCACCGCCGATATCCCCGTCCTGGGCACCTCCATCACCGAGTACGGCGTGGCCCTGGGTCTGGATGACTTTGACGGCACCGTGGGCGGCAACATTTCGGGTACTTCCGACCTGGCTCCCCTGGATGAGCAGGCCGCTATGATTCTGGAGTGGATGCCGGAGGCCAAGACCGCTGGCCTGCTCTACTGCTCGGCCGAGGCCAACAGCCAGTATCAGGTGGATGTGGTGCAGGCTGAGCTGGAGGCTGCCGGCCTGACCGTCACCCAGTATCCCTTCTCGGATTCCAACGATCTGTCCTCGGTCTGCCAGCAGGCTGCCGCCGACAACGACATCCTGTATGTTCCCACCGATAACACCGTCGCCGCCAATACCGGTATTGTGGACGGCATCTGCCGCCCCATGAAGAAGCCGGTCTTCGCAGGCGAGGAGGGCATCTGCAAGGGTTGCGGCGTCGCCACCCTGTCCATCAGCTACTATGACCTGGGCTACACCACCGGCGAGATGGCCGCCCAGATCCTGACCGGCGAGGCGGATATCTCCACCATGCCCATCCAGTACACCAACGTCACCAAGAAGTACAACCAGACCATCTGCGATGAGCTGGGGCTGACGGTTCCGGAGGGGTACGAGGCCATCGAGGCGTAAATCCTCTTTCTTAAATCAAACCAGACGGGGAGAATGGGAAGCCATCCGCCCCGCCTTTTGCGTACACGACCGTCGGGGCGTTTTTGCTCCGGCGGTCGCGGGCACATTTACGGTTTTTGTTCCGGCGCCGCCGGGCAGGGAAGATCCGGCGGAACTACGTAAAAATGAGGAGGAATTGTTTTGGAAGTCTTAGCGAGACTGGCAAATCTGCCCGGCGCTCTGCCGGGAGCCTGCGCGCAGGGCCTGATCTGGGGTATTATGGCCATCGGCGTGTACATCACTTATCGCATTCTGGATGTGGCCGACCTGACGGTGGACGGCTCTTTCGGTACCGGCGGCGCGGTCTGCGTCATGGCTCTGCTGGCGGGCTGCAATATCTGGGTGGCCCTGCTGCTGGCTCTGGTGGCAGGCCTGCTGTGCGGCCTGGTCACCGGCCTGCTCCACACCTTTATGGGGATCCCGGCGATTCTGGCCGGCATCCTGACCCAGTTGTCCCTCTACTCCATCAACCTGAAGATTCTGGGCAAGGCCAACCAGTCCATCAACGTGGATAAGTACAACCTGCTGATCTCTCTGCGCTGGGTCAAGGAATGGGCCCTCCGCAACCCGGTGTTTATGGTCATCCTGATTACGGCGGTCCTGATCGGGGTTCTCTACTGGTTCTTCGGCACCGAGCTGGGCTGCGGTATCCGCGCCACCGGTTCCAATCCCAACATGAGCCGCGCCCAGGGCATCAACACCAACTTCAATATCGTTCTGGGCCTGATGGTGTCCAACGCGCTGGTGGCGGTGTCGGGCGCTCTGCTGAGCCAGTACCAGGGCTTTGCAGATGTCAGCATGGGCCGAGGCGCCATCGTCATCGGCCTGGCTGCCGTCATCATCGGCGAGGCCATCTTTGGCCGGATTTTCCGCAACTTCGCCCTCAAGCTGTTTGCGGTGTCCATCGGCGCCGTGATCTACTACATTGTCATCCAGCTGGTTCTGACTTTGGGCTTTGATGCCAACCTGCTCAAGCTGCTGTCGGCTGCTGTGGTTGCCATCTTCCTGGCAGTCCCGTACTGGAAGGGGAAGTACTTCTCCAAGCCCGTCCCCAAAAAGGTTCAGAAGGAGGACGAAACCCATGCTTGATATCCAGAACATTTCCAAGACTTTTAACGCAGGCACCGTCAACGAAAAGACGGCCCTGGACCATCTCTCCCTCCATCTGAACGAGGGCGACTTCGTCACCGTCATCGGCGGCAACGGCGCAGGCAAGTCCACCATGCTGAACGCGGTGGCTGGTGTCTGGCCGGTGGATACCGGCAAAATTATGATCAACGGCACCGATGTGACCCGCCTGGGGGAACATCAGCGGGCCAAGTACATTGGCCGGGTGTTCCAGGATCCCATGACCGGCACCGCCGCCACCATGCAGATCGAGGAAAACCTGGCCCTGGCTGCCCGCCGCGGCAAACCCCGTACCCTGCGGGTGGGCATCACCAAAAAGGAGCGGGAGGAATACCGCGAGCTGCTCAAGACCCTGGACCTGGGCCTGGAAGACCGCCTGACCGCCAAAGTGGGCCTGCTGTCGGGCGGCCAGCGCCAGGCGCTGACCCTGCTGATGGCCACCATGACCCAGCCCAAGCTCCTGCTGCTGGATGAGCACACCGCCGCTCTGGACCCCAAAACCGCCCTGAAGGTGCTGACCCTGTCGGCCAAGCTGGTGGCGGAGCACAACCTGACCACCCTGATGATTACCCATAACATGAAGGACGCCATCAAATACGGCAACCGCCTGATTATGATGCACGAGGGCCATATCATCTACGATGTCAGCGGCGAGGAAAAGAAGAAGCTGAAGGTAGCCGACCTGCTGGCCAAGTTCCAGACCGCCAGCGGCGATGAACTGGCCAATGACCGGATGATTCTCTCCTGATAAAATCGAGGTTCTTCCATCTGCTGAGAAAACGCCTCCGCATGCAGAACAAACGCTGCATCCGGGGGCGTTTTTCTGTTCTGAAAAGGCCGCAGTCTTATGTACCTCCTGCGGCCGGACGGTGCCGTGAACGTCTGGAGGAGTCTGCATGCTGACCACAAAAACAGTATCGGCAGGACTGACCACACCGAGGAAAGCCCATAACACCGCCTCCTGCTGAGACAAGGGAAAACAACAAAAACGCCCGCCGGGTTCCAAGCGAGGGTCCGTGCGGGCGTTTTTGCATGTGTTTTCAATCAGGAGGAAGCAAACGTAAGATCAGGCCAGCAGCAGATTGCCGATCCGGCTCATGGGACGGTTTACCTGCTTGGCGGTCATGCCCACAAAGAGAGCGGCGGCGATGGTGCCTTCCCGGACGCCGGCCAGCGTGTGGAGGAACAGGAAGGACAGGACAACGGCAATGACCACCAGAGAGCAGTCTACCGTGATTTTGGCCTTGGCAAAGGGGAGTTTGGTGGTCTTGCACAGGGCCAGAGCGACGCCTTCGCCCGCCATGGTGACCACGTCGGCGGTGACCTCAAAGCTGACGCCGATGCCCACCAGCAGGATGCCCAGAACACAGAACAGCCACTGCTGCCAGTAGGCGGCGGGGACAATGGGGGACAGAACCCAGACCGCCAGGTCGGTCAGATAGCCAAAGGCGATGGCCACCGGCACCTGAATCAGCTGCACCAGCTCAAACTGGCGGCGGAGCAGGAGAATCTGGAGCAGCACCAGGAGGCAGTTGATCAGGATGGTGGTTTCGCCCACCGTCATGGGGACAATCAGACTGAGGACATAGGGGACGCTGGAAACCGGCGAGGTGCCCAGCCCGGCCTTGATTGAAAAGGCCACGCCAAAGGACATGATGAGCAGACCCACCAGCAGGGTCAGATAGCGGCGGACCAGATTGTTGAGGGATCGTTTCTTCACGTGGGATTCTTCCTTTCTCGATTCAATGCTTCGCATACGTCAGCCAGCATGGCACACAGCTGGGCGCACTGCTCTTCAGACAGGAGAGCGGCGGCGGCCTGATCGGCCTGGCGGAAGGCGAGATCCATGGCCTGTGCCACCTCCCGGCCGTGGGGCGTCAGGGTGACGTACAGGGAACGCCGGTTCCCCTCGTGCCGTGCGCGGGCGATCAGCCCGTCCCGCTCCATCCGGCCCAGAATGGTGCCGGCGGTGGCGGGCTCGATTTCACAGTAGTCGGCGATGGACTTCTGGTTGGACTCGCCGGTCTGCAGAAGGAACTCCAGGATTTTGGGCTGGCCGGGGGAAAGCCCCAGCTCGGAAGCCCGGGCCAGGACATCCCGGTTCATGGCGGACTGAGCACGCAGCAGCAGGCGGTGGAGAGGTTCGTTGGTCATAGCTCTACCTTCTTTTTGAATAATAAGCTCGCTTATTGTGTCGAAGCTTATAATAAGACTTCTTTCACAATTTGTCAAGATCTTCCTGCAAAGAAATATACCAAACAAAAAGGCCCCGCCGCTTTTTTGAAGCGGCAGGGCCGGAAAAGATTCGATTCAGCGGGAAAGCTTGCGGGCAATCCAGATGCAGACGCAGGCGCCCACCACCGAGACGACGAAGTCGCCCACGAAGCCCACAGCCCGCAGGCCGATGAGCCCCAGCAGGAAGCTGCCTACAACGCCGCCCAGCATACCCAGAACAACGTTGCGCAGGGCAGAAGTGTAGCTGCCCATCAGACGTCCGGCCACATAACCGGCCAGAGCGCCCACAAGCAGGCTGAAAATCATCGAAAACAGAGAAATAATCATGGTTCAATCCTCCTGAATGGCTGTTATGACTGGGCTTCCGCCTGGTTGGCCTGGGCGGTGCGGCAAATGTCTGCCAGGCAGCATTTTTCGCAAAGAGGCTTGCGGGCGTCGCAGACGGCCCGGCCGTGGTAGACAAACCGGTGGCACAGATCGCTGCCCTCCTCGGGAGGGATGATCTGCCACAGAAGCATTTCCACCTTCTGGGGTTCCTTGACGTTGTCCACCAGGCCGATCCGGTTGGACAGGCGGATGCAGTGGGTGTCGGTGACAATGGCGGGCTTGCCAAAGACGTCGCCCATGATGAGGTTGGCGCTCTTGCGGCCGACGCCGGGCAGTTTCAGCAGCTCATCAAAGGTGGTGGGAACCTGGCAGTTGTATTGATCCCGCAGTACCCGCATGCAGGCCGAGATGTCCCGCGCTTTGGAATGACCCAGGCCGCAGGGCTTGACGATGGCTTCGATTTCCTCCGGCTCGGCGGCGGCCAGAGCGGCCACATTGGGATATTTGGCAAAGAGATCCTCCACCACCACGTTGACCCGGGCGTCGGTGCACTGGGCGGCCAGCCGGACGCTGACCAGCAGCTGCCAGGCGTGGTCGTAGTCCAGGCTGCAGGCAGCGTCGGGATATTCGGCCTTCAGCCGTTCAATGACGGCCAGGGCCAGTTCTTTTTTGGCCGCAAGTTCTGCGGCGGACATCTGTTTTTTGGGCATGGGGGCCACCTCCTGGAAGCTGTTGCTGTGATGATATCACGTTTTGAGGATTTTGTAAATATTTCGCACTGTGACTGGGTGCCCTTGTCCTTTCCAGTAAAATGCTGTATAATAATCGTAATCGTTCGCACTATTGAAAACCGGTATGGAAAGGTGGTTTGTTATGCGGGAACCTTTGGCCCAGCGCCTGCGGCCCAAGACTCTGGGGGATGTCTGCGGCCAGCAGCATCTGCTGGCCCCGGGACGGGTGTTCCGGCGCACCATCGACAGCGGGCATATTCCGAATATGATTTTCTATGGTCCCTCCGGTACCGGCAAGACCACCGTGGCCCGGATCATCGCCGAAAACAGCGGCATGACCCTCCACAAACTCAACGGTACCTCCTGCGGCACCGGGGACATCAAGGCGGTGTTTAAGGACATTGGAACCCTGGCCGGGGCAGGGGGGATTCTGCTCTATCTGGATGAGATTCAGTATCTCAACAAAAAGCAGCAGCAGAGCTTGCTGGAGTGCCTGGAGGACGGGACGGTCACCCTCATCGCCTCCACCACCGAAAACCCCTATTTCTACATTTATAATGCACTGCTCTCCCGCTGCACCGTCTTTGAATTCAAGAGCCTGACTGCGCAGGACATAGAGCGCGGAGTCCGCAATGCGGTGTCCCGCCTGTCGGAGGAAAGTCCGGTGACCATCACCGACGAGGCGGCCCAGTATCTGGCCGAGAGTGCCGGCGGCGATATGCGAAAAGCGCTGGGAAGCCTGGAATTTGCGGTGGCCGCCGCGGAAAACGGGCCGGATGGCAAAACCATCACCCTGGAAATGATCCAGCAGGTGACCCGCCGCACCGCCATGCGGTACGACAAGGACGGCGACGAACACTACGACATCGTCTCGGCCTATCAGAAGTCGATGCGGGGCTCCGACCCCGATGCGGCCCTGCACTATCTGGCCCGGCTGCTGGAGGCAGGGGACCTGCCGTCGGCCTGCCGCCGCCTGATGGTCTGCGCCTGTGAGGATGTTGGGCTGGCCTACCCGCAGATTATTCCCATTGTCAAGGCGGCGGTGGATGCGGCCAATATGCTGGGCCTGCCGGAGGCACGGATTCCTCTGGCCGACGCAGTCATCCTGGTGTCCACCAGTCCCAAGTCCAACAGCGGCGAGGCGGCCATCGACGCAGCGCTGGCGGACGTGCGGGCGGGCCGCACCGGTCCGGTGCCCCGCCAGCTGCAGAACAAACATTTCGACGGGGCCGACGCCCTGGTCAAAGGGCAGAACTACAAGTATGCCCAAGCCTATAAAAACCACTGGGTGGAGCAGCAGTATCTGCCCGACGCCATCAAAGACGCCAAATATTACACCTACGGAGACAACCGCTCGGAACAGGCCGCCAAGGCCTACTGGGCCAAGATCAAAGGGGAAGGGTAAAGGGGGCAACAAATATGCGCTACTCAAAACAGAGGGAACTGGTCATGCAGCAGGTGGAAGCCATGAACAACCACCCCACTGCAGAGGAAATCTATCAGAATGCACTCAAGGAGTGCCCGGGGCTGAGCCTTGGCACCGTCTACCGCAATTTAAACAGCCTGGTGGAGGCAGGCCGGGTCCGCCGGGTGCCGATTCCGGGCCAGCCGGACCGGTTTGACCACACCTTGTCGTGGCACAGCCACCTGTATTGTACCCGGTGCGGCCAGGTGACCGACCTGGACCTGGACAGTGAGGTGATGCAGCGCCTGCTGAACAGCCAGCCCGGCCGGGTGAGCGACTGCGTCCTGACCTGGATTGGCCTGTGTGAGGATTGTGCCCGGGAAGAAGAAGGAGAAAAACTCCAGGCGGCTGCGTCCCTCTGAAAGGGACGGCGTCCAGCCGCTTTTGGATGCGCCGGCCGCAGCGATGCGGCCGCTGCTGTTTCCGGCCCGGCCAGGCGAAGGGCCGGCCGGAAAACTTTTTCAGGGCGCTTTGGGTCCGGCGTGAAATTTTCCCTTGTTTCGCGGGAGAGAAACCTGTATAATAGACAGGATGAAGGACGGGCCCCAGGCCCAAAAAACAAGGAACCCGACGGCTTTGGCCGTCCGGGATGAAGGATGGTAGATTGTTGGAATACATCACTTATGAACACAACGCGGAGGCGGCCGGCGTCATCAGCCGGTTTTATGAGACGCCGCCGCTGGCTTATGTCCACAGCTATGGCTGCCAGCAGAACGTCAATGACGGCGAACGGATCAAGGGCGTGCTGGTGGATATCGGCTATGGCCTGTGTGATAAACCCGAGGATGCCGACCTGATTCTGTTCAACACCTGCGCCGTGCGGGAGCACGCAGAACAGCGGGTATTCGGCAATGTGGGCGCCCTCAAGGGCCTGAAAGAGAAAAAGCCCGGCCTGATGATCGGCTTGTGCGGCTGCATGGCCAACCAGAAACATGTGGTGGAGAAACTCCGCCAGAGCTATCCCTATGTGGATCTGGTGTTCGGCGTGGATGGCATCGACACCCTGCCCGAGCTCATTGTCCGCAAACTGGAAAAGCACAAGCGGATTCTGCTGGAGCCGGCCCAGCGCCCGGTGATCGTGGAGAACCTGCCCATCCGGCGGGAGAGCGAGTTCCGGGCCTGGCTGCCCATCATGTATGGCTGCGACAACTTCTGCACCTACTGCATCGTGCCCTACGTCCGCGGCCGGGAAAAGAGCCGCCGCCCGGCGGATATCCTGGCGGAGTTCCGGGGCCTGGTGGAGGCCGGCTACAAGGAGATCACCCTCCTGGGCCAGAACGTCAACAGCTATGGCAAGGGCCTGGAGGAATCCATCGACTTTGCCGACCTGCTCAACCTGTTGTGCAGCGTGCCGGGGGATTATCACATCCGGTTTATGACCAGCCACCCCAAGGACGCCAGCCGCAAGCTGATTGATACCATCGCGGCCCAGCCCCACCTGTGCAAACACCTGCACCTGCCGGTGCAGTGCGGGTCGGACCGGCTGCTGGCCAAGATGAACCGTCACTATACCGTGGAGCACTACCTGGATCTGATCGAGTATGCCCGGGCCCGGGTGCCCGGCATCACCTTCTCCAGCGATATCATTGTGGGCTTCCCCGGGGAAACCGAGGAGGACTTCCAGGGTACGCTGGATCTGGTCCGCAAGGTGGGCTACATGCAGCTGTTCACCTTCATCTATTCCAAGCGGGAGGGTACGCCGGCGGCCACTTACCCCGACGACACCCCCCGGCAGGAAAAGACCGACCGGATGGCCCGGCTGCTGGCGGTACAGGATGAGATCGCCATGGGCCTGGTCAAGGCCCAGGTGGGCCAGACCGTCCGAGTTCTGGTGGAAGGGTATGGCCGGCTGGAGGGCACTCTGTCGGGCCGCCTGGACAACAACCTGACGGTGGAATTTGCCGCAGAAGATTCCATGATGGGGCAGTATGCCATGGTGCACCTGACCGGGGCCCGGGCCACCGTCCTGCTGGGCGAATGGGTCCAGTGATTTCGGGACAAGATACAACCACAAGACTGACAAAATAAAAGGAGAATATTTACAATGGATTGCATTGATCTTTTCAAGCGCGCCGCCATGGCGCTTCAGACCGACAGCCGCTACCTGGCCCTGGACAAGGCCCGCAAGATGAACGACGGCGATGAGGAGCTCCAAAACATGATCGGGGAGTTCAACCTGGCCCGGATGGACCTGAACAACGAGATCAGCAAGCCCGAGCGGAACGACGCCCGGGTGGCCGAGCTGAACGAGAAGGTGAACACCCTCTACAGCAAGATCATGAACGACGAGGGCATGCTGGCCTACAACGACGCCAAGCGGGAGTGCGAAGCCCTCGTGAATTATATCGACGCCATCATCAACACCGCGATGAATGGCGGCGACCCGATGACCGTGCAGGAGCCCACCAGTTCCTGCTCTGGCAGCTGCTCCACCTGCGGCGGCTGCGGCTGAGTCCGGTGATCAACGCGGCTGTGCATCTGCAGAGCCGCGTTTCCTTGTCTCAATGGTTACCGGGAACAAACCGGACGGAGGGATGCGGGACGCATCCGGGGAAAGAAGGGGAATGCCATGGCGGATCTGTCGCCCATGATGAAACAATATCTGGATATCAAAAAACAGCATAAGGATGAGATCCTCTTTTATCGCATCGGCGATTTCTATGAGATGTTCTACGACGACGCCATCACGGCTTCCCGGGAGCTGGATCTGACCCTTACCGGCAAGCAGTGCGGCCAGAAGGAGCGTGCCCCCATGTGCGGCGTGCCCTTCCACAGCTATGAGACCTATATGGCCCGGCTGATTGCCAAGGGCTATAAGGTGGCCATCTGCGAACAGGTGGAGGACCCGGCCACCGCCAAGGGCCTGGTCAAGCGGGATATCGTCCGCGTGGTGACGCCGGGCACCGTCATCGAGAGCAGCATGCTGCAGGATGACCGCAACAACTACATTGCCAGCCTCTACCTGAAAGGGGAGCAGGCGGGCGTCTGCTTTGCGGATGTCTCCACCGGCACAGCCCATGTCACCGAACTGTCCAGCAACAAGCTGGGGCTGGCGGTCATTGCGGAGCTGTGCCGCTATCATCCCAGTGAGGTGCTGATGAACGAGGGCGTTCTCGCCAATCGGGAAATCACCAACTACATCAAAAAGTATCTCAACTGTGCGGTGGAACTGATGGAGGATGAGCGGTACGCTCCCGGCCTCATCGAGTCCACCCTGACCGAACAGTTTGGCCGGGACTGGGCCGACACCACTGAGATCGGCGCCAACGGCCTGGTGAAATACGCCATGGGCGGACTGCTGCAGTACCTGCACGACACCCAGATTAAGGGCGTCGGCCGCCTCAAGACGGTGATCCGCTACACCGAGGCCCAGTACATGCACCTGTCCAACGTGACCCGCTCCAATCTGGAGCTCACCGAGACCATGCGGGGCCGGGAGAAGCGGGGGACCCTGCTGTGGGTTCTGGATCAGACTTCCACCGCCATGGGCAAGCGTCTGCTGCGCAGCTGGCTGGAACAGCCGCTGGTGTCCAGCGCCATCATCAACCACCGCCTCAACGCGGTGGAATGCCTGGTAAAACAGACCATGGCCCGGGGCGAGCTGTCCGAGACCCTGCGCTATATCACCGATATTGAGCGCCTGATGACCCGGACGGTGTATGGCTCCGCCACCCCCAAGGAAATCTACTCTATGGCCCAGACCTTTGACCGTCTGCCCGAGCTGAAAAAGCTGGCAGGGGACTGCAGCTGCGAGGAGCTGAAAACTCTGGCCGGAGAAATGGACCCCCTGGAGGACATCAAGGCCCGCATTTATGCGGCCATCGACCCGGAAGCCCCCTCCACCCTCAAGGATGGCGGCGTCATTGCTGCGGGCTACAACGACGAAGTGGATGAACTGCGGTCCATCCGGGAGAACACCAAGGGGATTCTGGCTCAGCTGGAAGCCCGCCTGCGGCAGGAATCCGGTATTCCCAAGCTGAAAATCGGCTTCAACCATGTGTTTGGCTATTACATCGAGGTCAGCAACAGCTACAAAAACATGGTTCCCGACAACTATACCCGCAAGCAGACCCTGACCAACGGTGAGCGCTATATTACCCCCGAGCTGAAAGAACTGGAAAACAAGATTCTGGGCGCGCACGAGCGGCTCATCAGCCTGGAACATCGGCTGTTTGCAGACCTGCTGGAAGGCATCGGCCGGGAGCTGGACCGGATTCAGCGGACCGCCCGGGCGGTGGCTGAGCTGGACGTCTATGTCTCGCTGGCTACCGTGGCGGCAGACAACAACTATTGCCGCCCCATCGTGGATGACAGCGACCAGCTAGTGATCCGGGAGGGTCGCCACCCGGTGGTGGAACAGGTCCTCAAGGGGAGCCTTTTTGTCCCCAACGATACCCAGCTGGACTGCGGTGAAAACCGCTGCCTCATCATCACCGGCCCCAATATGGCGGGCAAATCCACCTATATGCGCCAAAATGCCCTGATTGCCCTGATGGCCCAGATCGGCTCGTTCGTCCCAGCCAAAGAGTGTCATGTGGGCATTGTGGATGCGGTGTACACCCGTGTCGGGGCCTCGGATGACCTGGCCGCCGGTCAGTCCACCTTTATGGTGGAGATGACCGAGGTGGCCGAAATCCTCAAAAATGCCACCCGGCGCAGCCTGGTGATTCTGGATGAGATCGGCCGCGGCACCTCCACCTTTGACGGCATGAGCATTGCCCGGGCGGTGGTGGAGCACATCTCCGACCCCAAAACCGGCTTGGGCTGCAAGACCCTGTTTGCCACCCATTACCACGAGCTGACCGACCTGGAAGGCAGCGTGGAGGGCATCAAGAACTACAACATTGCAGTCAAAAAGCGGGGCGAGGACATCACTTTCCTCCGCCGGATTGTCCGGGGGCCGGCCGATGACAGTTACGGCATCGAGGTGGCCAAACTGGCCGGCCTGCCGGGCAGCGTCACCCGCCGCGCCCATGAAGTTCTGCGCAAACTGGAGGCCGCTGCCCCCAAGAACAATGTGGAGCAGATGGACTTCGGCACGCTGGAGGAGTATCAGTCTCCTGCGGTGCCCAGCGAACTGGTGGACAAGCTGGAGGCGCTGGACCTGGAGACTCTGACCCCCATTGAGGCCCTCAATTTCCTCTATGAGCTGAAAAAGACCCTCAAGGGCAGCATTTCCGGCTGAATTTAGAAACAACGAAAGGAGGGTGTCTGCATGGCAGTCATCCATGTGCTGGATAAACATACCGCCGAGTTGATTGCGGCGGGCGAAGTGGTGGAGCGGCCTGCGTCGGTTGTCAAGGAGCTGCTGGAAAACTCCATCGATGCGGGCGCCACTCAAATTACAGTGTCCATTGAGTCGGGCGGTGTCAAGCTGATCGAAGTCAGCGACAACGGCAGCGGCATCGAGCCGGCCTATATTTCCACGGCCTTCATCCGCCACGCCACCAGCAAGATTGCGGTGGAGGCGGACCTGAATTCCATTCACACCCTGGGCTTCCGCGGGGAGGCGTTGGCCTCCATCGCCAGTGTGGCCAAGGTGGAACTGCTGACCCGTACCGAGGACAGCGAGTTCGCCTCCCTCTACCGCAACGAGGGCGGGGAAGAGGGCCCCTGTGAACCGGCAGCCCGGGCGGTGGGCACCACCATCCGGGTGCGGGACCTTTTCTACAACACCCCCGCCCGCATGAAGTTCCTGAAAAAGGACTCCAGCGAGGGCACCTTTGTGTCCGACGTGGTGACCCGGCTGGCCCTCAGCCACCCGGAGGTCAGCTTCAAATTTGTGCGGGAAGGCAAAACCCAGTACGTCACCCCCGGGGACGGGGATCTGCGGGGCGCAGCCTATGCGGTGCTGGGCAGGGAGTTCAGCAGGGACCTGATCGAAGTGAACGACGAGAGCAAACTGTACCGGATTCACGGCCTCATCACTCCGCCCAAGAGCTGCCGCGCCAGCCGCAGCATGCAATATTTCTACATCAACGGCCGCTATGTGCGCAACCGCACCATGATGGCCGGCATGGAGACTGCCTTCAAGGGCACCACCATGCAGGGAAAATTCCCGGGCGGTTTGCTGATGCTGGAGATGCCGGCGGATCTGGTGGACGTCAACGTCCACCCTGCCAAGACCGAAGTCCGCTTTGCCCGGGAGAACGATGTCTTTGATGTGGTTTACCACGCCGTCAAGCTGGCGCTGGCCACTCCGGGCAGCGGAGAACGCCGTTTTGTCTTTGATTCGCCCAAAGAGACCTTTGAAGCGTCCGATTCCGACAGTGCAAAGACGACCGGAAAAGCAAACGATAATAAGACGGAAAAATCTGTAAAGCAAGATAACTTTACAGGACTTTCTGCGGTCATTCCGGGGCAATCGGAGCCCGGCGTGCCCAAATCGGCGACAAAACCAGCCTCCGAACCGGATGAACCGGAGATCCAATCCGAGCCCCTCCAGCCCAAACGGCACTGGTGGGGGATCGAGGAACCCATCCCCAAAGTAATGGAGCTTCGCAGCCCCGAGCCGGCCCGTCCCAAACAGACGTTCCGCCCTGCTGAGCAGGAATCCAAGCTGGATATCAGCCTGGAAGAGCCGGAGGAATGGACCCCCGGCGACCCGTTTGAAAAAGCGGATGCGTCCGCAAAACCGGTGTTCAATCCCTTGCCGGAACCTGAGCCCGCTCAGCCGGAGCAGCAGGCCATGGAAGCTCCCGAGACAGAGCTGGAGGAAACATCCGTCCAGCCGGAACAGACGGTGCTCCCGGGGGCAGATGCCCCTATCCCGCTGTCCTATGTGGGTGAGGCCTTCCAAACCTACATCATCGCCCAGCGTGGGGAAGAACTCTGCTTGATTGACAAGCACGCAGCCCATGAGCGCCAGATTTATGAGAAGCTGGCGGCCAGCTATGGCGACGTGCCCAGCCAGCTGCTGCTGGCGCCGCTGGTGATCACCCTCTCGGCGGAGGAGAAGCAGGCCCTGATGGGGAACATCCCCCTGCTGGAAAACGTGGGCATCGAAGTAGGGGACTTTGGCGGCAACACCGTTTTGCTGCGGGCCGTCCCCTGCGACGTGGAGCAGGACGACCTGGAAGATATGCTGGTGGAAATTGCAGACAAGCTGGCCCGGGGCAGCCGCGACGCGCTGAGCGAGCGGACCGAATGGGTTCTCCACTCGGTGTCCTGCCGCGCCGCCATCAAGGCCGGGGACCGCACCTCTCCCGAGGAGCTGATGGCCCTGGCTGAGAAAATCCTCTCGGGCGAAGTGCCGCCTTTCTGCCCCCATGGCCGTCCCTGCGTCCTCAAGCTGACCCGAAAGGAGCTGGAAAAGCAGTTTGGCAGAATCGAATGAAAAGCGCCCGGTGATGGCGGTGGTGGGGCCCACGGCCACCGGCAAGACCGCCCTGGGCGTAGAACTGGCCCTCCGGTTTGGGGGCGAGATCATCAGCGCTGACTCCATGCAGATTTACAAGGGGCTGGATGTGGGCACCGCCAAGGTGACCCCGGAGGAAACCCGCGGCGTGCCGCACCACTGTGTGGATATCCTGTCCCCGGAGACGGCCTTCAGCGTGGCTGATTTTACGGCCCTGGCCGGCGGCCTGGTGGAGGAAATCGACGCCCGGGGCCGCCTGCCCATTCTGGTGGGCGGGACGGGGCTTTATGTCCAGAGTTTCCTGTACGGTGTCCGCTTCACCGAGGAAAAGACCCCGGAGGGCCTGCGGGAGGCTCTGGCGGCGGAACTGGCTGCCCGGGGCCCCGAGGCCATGTATGCCGAGCTTCAGGCTGCTGACCCCGAGGCCGCAGCGGCCATCCATCCCAACAACCACCTTCGGGTGCTGCGGGCTCTGGAACATTACCGGGCCACCGGCCGCCGCCTCAGCGAGCAGAAAGCAGCCTCTCTGCCGCCGGAACGGCCCTACCGCTCTCTGGTGCTGGGGCTGGATTTTGCAGACCGGGCGGTGCTCTACCGCCGGATTGACACCCGCGTGGACCGGATGCTGGAACAGGGCCTTCTGGAAGAAGCCCGGATGGTCTATCAGAACCGGCAGACCTACCGCACCGCGGCGCAGGCCATCGGATACAAGGAATTCTTCCCTTACTTTGCGGGGGAGGCTACGCTGGAGAACTGCGCTGAGCAGCTGAAACAGTCCTCCCGCCGCTATGCAAAGCGGCAGCTGACCTGGTTCCGCCATATGGACGGGGTGGTCTGGCTGCAGGCCGACGCGCCGGACCTGATTGACCAGGCGGCAGACTTGGCCGCCGCATTTCTCAAAGAGGGGTGATGCTGGATGAGAAAGGATTCGGAAACCGCTTCCCCCAAAAACTGGCTCACCATTCTGGGCGGAATTGTGGTGGTTCTGCTGTTCATTGCACTGTGCTATGTGGGCTATCAGATCATGCACCTGGTCAACCCGCCCAATACCTACGAAACCGTCCTGACTGCCACCGTAGAGAACAAGGTGCAGGCGGACGGCGTGCTGCTGTTTCAGGAGACCATGATTCCCGGCTGCGGGGATCTGGGCTACCTGGTGGACGACGGCGCCCGCGTCTCGGCCGGCACCGTGGTGGCGGAGGTTTACACCAGCCACGATCAGAGCACCCTGCGGGCTGAGCTGAACGATCTGAACGAACAGATTGACCTGCTGCAGCGGGCCGAGAACGTGTCCGCCACCCAGGTGGACACCATGATCCAGGAGCGCACCACCGCCCTCTACGACCTGATGGACGCAGTGGACCGGGGCGAACTGGAAGACCTGGACGACGGCAAAGAGGACTATCTCCTGGCCCAGAACAAGATTCTGGTGGTGACGGGGGAGGCGTCGGGCTTCGCGGCCCAGATTGCCGCTTTGCAGGCTGAGGCCGATCAGATTCGGAGCCGGCTGGGCTCGCCCGCCCAGATCACCGCGCCCCTGACCGGTTACTTTGTCCGCTGCGCCAATGCCCGTCAGCTGAGCCAGTCCTCCGACGCCATTCTGGCAATGGATGCGGCCACCCTCAAGGCCTATCTGGACGGCGGCGCAGACGCCCCCCTGGCGGGATGTGCCGGCAAGATGGTATCGGGGTTCAGCTGGACCTACTGCGGCGTCTGCGACGCCAAAGAGGCCCAGAAACTCCTGCGGGCCGACGGCACCCCTCTGACCAAGACGGTGAAGATTCGTTTCCCCGGCCAGACCAACCAGGCTCTGGAAGGCAAACTGACCGAGGTGACCATCGACGAGGCGTCGGGCCTGGCCCGCTTTGTCCTGACCTGTGATTCCATCACCGCGGACGTGCTGCGGCTGGGTCAGGCTTCGGCGGAGATCATTGTCAATGAGACCACCGGCCTGCGGGTGCCTGCGGCATCGGTCCACTATGTCCTCGAGACCGGGGAGGCCGCACCGGAGGCAGACAGCGCCGCCTCGGGAACCGTTCCGGCAGGGGAAAACTACATCCCCGGCGTCTACGTCAAGTTTGGCAACCTGGCCCGTTTCTGCCGGATTGACCCGGTGGACAACGAACACCCCCTGGTCACCGACGGCGACTACATCATTGTGTCTCCCAAGGGGACGGAGGGGTCGGTCAGCGAAGTGCGCCTGTACGACCAGGTGATTGTGGAGGGCCAGAACCTCTACGACGGCAAACTGCTGTCCTGATTTGGGCCCGTTCCGGACGGGCTGGCGGCGGTTTGGGAATCTGTACCAGATTTATGCTGCGATTACTTGACATCCGGAACAAAAAAACAGATAATATAAAAAGCTATTCTTTTTTGTCTGTCCCGCTGTGCAGGACAGCGGCGTCTTTCATAGCGAATGGCATCTGCATGGCAGATGAAAGGAGCGGTATCGATGTCTTTTATGGAAAATATCAAAAAAGGACTCTTCGGCGAGGATGACGGCTACGACGATCAGTACATTGACGACGGCCCTCAGATGGTGAACAACAACAGCGGCTTCGGCGTGTCGGATTCCTACGATGATGACAGCAGCGAGAGCACCAAGAGCAGCAACCGCGTGGTCAACATCAATGCCACCACCCAGCTCAAGGTGGTTCTGGTCAAGCCCGAGCGCTTTGAGGATGCGAGCACCATCGCAGACCACCTCAACAACAAGCGCACCGTCGTGCTGAACCTGGAGTCCACCAATAAAGAGGTCTCGCGCCGCCTGGTGGATTTCCTGTCCGGCGTGGCCTACGCCAACAACGGTCAGATCAAGCGGGTGGCCAACAGCACCTTTATCATCACGCCCTATAACGTCGACATTATGGGCGATCTGCTGGACGAGCTGGAGAGCAATGGCGCGTTCTATTGATGATTCCGGCGCCCGGAATCCGGTCCGCGGATTTATTCCGCCCCAGAACGACAAAGAGCGTTTTCTGATGCGCCACATCGAGGACCTGGCCCGCACGGCCGAGGCCCGCGGCATCCCCAAGTATTCTTCGTTCCTCAGTGACAGGGAACAGGTGCTGGCCAAAGCCGCCTTATCCAAGGCGGGCTGCAGCTGCTGGCGGCTGGACGGGGGACACCCCGACGCCGAGCGGCAGCTGGTTGCCATCGAGCCGGAGGACAGCTGGACCGACAGTCCGCTGATCTGTGTCCGGCTGGAGTGCAGGGCAGCCCCCGGGGCAGACCTGCCGGCCCACAAAGACTATTTGGGCAGCTTGATGGGCCTTGCTCTGAAGCGGGAAGCGCTGGGGGACATCGTCCTCCCGCCGGATACTCCCGGCACAGCCTATGTGTTTGCGCTGGAGCCGGCGGCCCGTCTGATCTGCGAGGAACTGTGCCAGGTGGGCCGCGCCGAGGTCAGCTGTACGTTGCAGCCTCTGGACGAGCTGCCCGACCTGTCGCCGGGCGAGCGGGTTGTGCGGACGGCGGCGGTGTCCTCCCTGCGGCTGGATGCCGTGCTGGCGGCGATGCTGCACTGCAGCCGCGGCGCTGCGGCCGCATTGATCGAGGCGGGCAGGGTGGAGATCAACCATCTGCCCACCGAAAATGTTCACGCCCCAGTATATGAAGGGGATATTTTTACCGTTCGGGGCAAGGGGCGCTTTGCTCTGACCGGGCTCCCGGGCAAAACAAGGAAGGACCGCCAGATTGTTGCGTTCTTCCAGTATTAGTAGTAGAATAACAGGAGGAAATCAGTTATGCTGACACCGCAGGACGTGCATTCTGTCCAGTTTGAAAAGGGCTTCCGCGGCTATCGGATCGAAGAGGTGGACCAGTTCCTGGACAGAATCGAGGAGCAGCTCAAGAGCAATGCCAGTGAGTTGGAGCGTCTGCAGCAGCAGATTCAGCAGCTGCAGAGCGAAAACCAGCGCCTGGCCAAGGAGACCGAGGATTACCGCGCCGACGGTGAGATCATGAAGTCCGCCCTTATCAATGCCCAGCGGATCGGCGAGAACGTCATCCGCGAGGCCAACCAGAAGGCGGAGGAGATCATCCACAAGGCCAACATCCGCAGCGACGACATCATCCGTGATGCCAATGACCTGCTGCAGAAGGCCACCGACCGCGCCGACGAGATCGTCCGCGAGGCCAGTGACCAGCGGATGATGGAGGAGCGGGAGTATGAGCGGGTTCGCCTGGAAGTCACCCGCTTCAAGGCGGACGTGCTGAACCTCTACCGCAGCCACGTGGAGTCCCTGAGCCGCCTGCCCGAGTACACCCCCGACACCCCGGTGGAAGCCGCTCCGGATACGGCTGCCGCAGACGCCGTCGCCGATGTGCTGGACGCTGACGCCGCCGAGGCCGAGGTGGATACCCAGGACGCCGACCAGAACGAGGACTTCTGGGACAAGGACGAGAGCGAGCTGAAAACCCCTGAGCAGAAGCGCCCCGCCGAAGTGGATTATTCCGCATTTCAGGGCGTCCAGTTCAGCAAATAACCGTACATCCCCGCGCGGTTTTCCGCGTGATGCAGCAGGGCAGGGGCGTTGAGCGCCTGTCCCTGCTTTTCCCATGTGCCGGGTCAGCCGGCACAGCCGCGCCCTGAGCGCATTGAATGAAAGATTATTGAGGAGTGTGGAACCAGTGCCTAAGACAAAATCCCAATACGACAGCACCTTGCATCTGCCCAAGACCCTGTTTGAAATGCGTGCCGGCCTTCCCAAGAAGGAGCCCGCCATGCTGGAGGACTGGAACAAGAACGATCTGTACAATGAGCTGATGAAGCACAACGAGGGCAAGCCCACCTTTGTGCTCCACGACGGCCCTCCGTACGCCAACGGCAACATTCACATGGGCACCGCCCTGAATAAGATCATCAAGGATATCATCATCCGCGAGAAGAACATGGACGGCTACAAGGCCCCCTATATCCCCGGTTTTGATACCCACGGCCTGCCCATCGAGCTGAAGGCTCTGGCATCGGTCGGCGACAAGAAGAAGGACATCTCCAAGCTGGGCCTGCGCCAGATCTGCGAGAAGTTCGCCACCGAGCATATCGACATCATGAGCGACCAGTTCAAGCGTCTGGGCGTTATTGGCGATTTTGAGCACCCCTACCTCACCCTGAAGCCCGAGTTTGAGGCCCGCCAGATCGAGATCTTCGGCGAGATGGCCAAGAAGGGCTATATCTACAAAGGCCTGAAGCCGGTTTACTGGTGCCCCGAGTGCCGCACCGCTCTGGCCGAGGCTGAAATCGAGTACGGCGAGGACGATTGCGATTCCATCTTCGTCCGGTTCCATGTCACCCAGGACCCCAACGGCGTGCTGGCCAAGTACGGCATCCCCATGGACAAGACCTGGTTCGTGATCTGGACCACCACCACCTGGACCCTGCCCGCCAACGAGGCCATCTGCCTGAACGGCGCTTTGGAGTACTCCTTCGTCAAGTTCAACGGTGAGTACCACATCATGGCCACCGACCTGATCGAGAGCGTCATGAAGGCCTGCAACATTACCGAGTATGAGGTGGTGGGCCAGCCGGTTCTGGGCTCCGAGTTCGAGCTGATGCGCTATCAGCACGTTTACCTGCCCAAGGAGGGCACCGTAATCCTGGGCGATCATGTCACTCTGGAGAGCGGCTCTGGCTGTGTTCACACCGCCGGCGGCCACGGCGTGGACGACTTCAACGTCAGCCAGAAGTACAATGTGCCCATCACCGTTCCTGTGGACGACGGCGGCTACCTGACCGAGCTGGCCGGCAAGTACGCAGGCCAGAAGGTCTGGGCTTCCAACAAGACCATCCTGGCAGACCTGACCGCTTCCGGCGCTGTGCTGGGCCAGGTCCACATCAAGCACCAGTATCCTCACTGCTGGCGCTGCCATAACCCCATCATCTTCCGCGCCACCGAGCAGTGGTTCTGCTCCATCGACGCCTTCAAGGAGGATGTCTACCAGGCCATCGACGGCGTCCAGTGGATGCCGGAGTGGGGCCATGACCGTATGTACGGCATGGTGCGCGACCGCAGCGACTGGTGCATCAGCCGTCAGCGTACCTGGGGCGTGCCCATTCCTGCCTTCTACTGCAAGAAGTGCGGCAAGTACCACATCACCGACGCCACCATCAAGGCCGTCAGCGACCTGTTCCGCAAGGAGGGCTCGGACGCCTGGTACAAGTATGAGGCCGAAGAGATCATCCCCGCAGGGGAGGTCTGTGAGAACTGCGGCGGCACCGAGTGGACCAAGGACACCGACATCATGGACGTGTGGTTCGACTCCGGTTCCACCCACCGCGCCGTTCTGGAGGAGCGCTCCGAGCTGCACTTCCCGGCTGACCTCTATATGGAGGGCGCCGACCAGTTCCGCGGCTGGTTCCAGTCCAGCCTGCTGACCAGCGTCGCCAGCCGCGGCGTTGCTCCCTACAAGGCTGTTCTGTGCCACGGCTGGGTCGTGGACGAGCAGGGCAAGCAGATGCACAAGAGCGCCGGCAACGGCGTGGAGCCCGCCGAGATCATCAAGGATTACGGCGCCGATATCATCCGTCTGTGGGTCGCTTCCTCCGACTACACCGTGGACGTCCGCGCCGGCAAGAACATCTTCAAGCAGCTGAGCGAGGCCTACCGCAAGATCCGCAACACCGCCCGCTTCATCCTGGGCAACCTGGACGGCTTTGATCCCAACACCGATATGCTGCCGGTGGATCAGCTGCAGGAGATCGACCGCTGGGCTCTGGCTGCTCTGGACGACCTGCTGCAGGAGACCGATGCAGGCTATGCAGCCTACAACTTCAACAAGGTCTACCACGCTGTCTACAACTTCTGCGTTGTGGCCATGTCCAACTTCTACCTGGATGTCACCAAGGACCGTCTGTACTGCACCAATGGCGCAGCCCGTCAGGCTGCCCAGACCGCCATGTACAAGATCCTGGTGGCCCTGGACAAGATCATCGCTCCCATCCTGTGCTTCACCAGCCAGGAGATCTGGGACTTCATGCCCAAGATGGAGGGCATGAACCGCTATGTGGTCTTTGAGGATATGCCGCACGCCGGCCAGTATGCCGCCGATGAGGCCTTCAAGGCCAAGTGGGCCAAGCTGATCGCCGTCCGCGACGAGGTGAAGAAGTCCCTGGAGATCGCCCGCAACGACAAGAAGATTGGCGCTTCTTTGGAAGCTACCGTCACCCTGTACTGCAGCGATGAGCTGTACGACCTGCTGAACAGCGTTCCCATGGACGAGCTGGCCGACCTGATGATCGTCTCCCGCGTGGAGCTGGTCAAGGGCGAGGGCGGCAATGCCTCCGCTCTGGAGGGCCTGGGCGTCACCACCGAGCACGCTGTGGGCGACAAGTGCGAGCGCTGCTGGAAGTACACTGCCGACATTGGCACCCATCCGGCTCATCCCACCCTGTGCGCACGCTGCGCCAGCGTCATCGAGGGCTGATGGCCTGATCCCCGTTTTTTGTGAAAAATAGAAGAGCGGCGTTCCCTCTGGTTTGTCTTGGGGAGCGCCGTTCTTTGCAAACGCCGTCTTTGAAAGAAACTGTCAGGGCGGGGCCCGCCGCATGAATGCTGCGGGCCCTGGCTCTCTCACAGGAGTCGTTTTATGTTTGTGTTCCTGAATCTCGTCTGCATCGCGGCCCTGGTGGGCATCGATCAGGCGATCAAGCTCTGGGCCGTCCACTCGCTGCAGCAGGTTGGCTCGATGCCCCTGATCCCTCATGTGATCGAGCTGCGCTTTGTCTACAATGAGGGCATGTCCTTCAGCCTCCTCAGCGGCAAACAGGGCTTTCTGATTGCCGCTACCAGCATCGGCCTGCTGGCCATCGCCTGGTGGCTGTTCACCCGCTGCCGCAACGACCAGCTGCAGCGCTGGGCCTGGATTCTGGTTCTGGGCGGCGGCATCGGCAACCTGATCGACCGCATCGCCGAGGGCCGCGTGGTGGACTATCTCAACCTGCTGTTTATGGATTTCGCCATCTTCAACTTCGCCGATATCTGCATCTGTGTGGGTATGGGCCTGTGGATTCTGGCGGTGATCCTTGAGGAGCGCCGTCATCCGAAAGGAAAAGAATAAGCCATGGAACAGCGAGAGTTTTCGGTAGAGGCAGAGGACGCGGGCCAGCGGATTGACCGCTTTCTTGCAGGAGAGGACACCGGCCTGTCCCGCAGCGCCCTGCAAAACCTGATGGCGGACGGCCATGTCCTGGCCAACGGCCGCCCTGCGGCCAAAAACCTCAAGCTCAAGGCAGGGGATACCATTCTGGTGGAGATCCCGGACGCGACGCCCATTGCCGCCGTGCCCCAGGATATCCCCCTGAACGTGGTCTATGAGGACGCCCACCTGCTGGTGGTAAACAAACCCAAGGGGATGGTGGTGCATCCCGCGCCCGGCAACCCGGACGGAACCCTGGTCAACGCCCTGCTGTGGCATTGCCGGGGCAGCCTGTCGGGGATTGGCGGCGAGATTCGCCCCGGCATCGTTCACCGCATCGACAAGGACACCAGCGGTCTGCTGGTGGTGGCCAAGGATGACCCCACCCACATCGGCCTGTCCCGCCAGATGGCGGAACACAGTGTGGAGCGAGCCTATCAGACGGTGGTCTATGGAGGATTTGCCCAGGACGAGGGCTTTGTGGAGAGCTATCTGGGCCGGTCCAAAACCGACCGCAAAAAGATGGCGGTCTGCCCCGACGGCGAGCCCCACGCCAAATATGCCTACACCGGCTGGCGGGTGCTGGAACGGCTGGGGGAGTTCACCCTGCTGGAATGCCGCCTGAAAACCGGGCGGACCCATCAGATCCGTGTGCATATGGCTTCGCTGCATCACCCGGTGGCAGGGGACCCGGTCTACGGCCCCCGGAACTGCATCACCAGCCTCCATGGACAGTGCCTCCACGCCAAGACCCTGGGTTTTGTGCACCCGGCGACGGGGGAGTGGATGTCCTTTGACAGCGAACTGCCCGATTATTTCACCCATTTTCTGGCTTCCTTAAGGAGGGGACGGACATGAGACAGCCGCTGGAATCCACGCTGGTCCTCTGCGACCTGGACGCCCTGATGCTGGGGCCGGACGGCAACCTGACCCAGGTGCTGCGGGATGTCCTGCAGCTGTTCACGGCCCGGGGCGGCCGCCTGACCGTGTTCTCCCAAAAGACCCCCAAGGCGGTCCGCACCATTCTGGGCAGCGTGTCTCTGGCGGCGCCTGCGATGCTGTGCGGCGGCACCCTGGTGTACAGCTTTGCCGCAGGCACCGGCCAGGCCATGAGCAGCTTCGAAATGCTGGGGGATGCGTTTCTCTCCCAGCTGCCCTCAGTGCCCGGCGTCGGCGTGGCCCTTCAGATGAAGGACGGTGTCACCCGGGTCTGCCGGATGAGTCATGCGCTGGAACGCCATCTCCGCCGGGAGTGGACCCCGTATCTGCTCACCACGCCGGGCGGGGTGAACAGCGCCGACGTGCTGCGGATTCTGCTGTATCAGGACGCCAAGGTCATCCCGACCCTGCAGGCCTTTGAGAAGGCCGTGGAGGAGGCCGGCGTGCCAGTCCGTCAGGAGCGGCTGGCCATCGACTGCCTGGCCCTGACCCCCGACGCCATGAGCGTGGGGGCGGCCTTCAGCGCGGTGTGCGCTTCTGCCCGGCTTTCCCCGGAAAATATCACCGTCCTGGCGGGCAGCGGGCCCATGGTGGACCTGATGCGTCTGGCAGGCCAGAGCGCGGCGGCCTTTGATGCGCCGGCGGAAGTCCGTCTGGCGGCAGGGCAGATCACTTATTGCCGCGCCGCTGAGGGCGCCGCCGCAGAATATCTCTACCAACTGGTGCGGAGCAGCGAGGGGCAGAGGTAAAATTCCTGTAAAAAGTTCTCCGTACTTCGTGCGGAGGGCTTTCTTTTTTGGAGAGGATACAGTACAATGAAAAGGAAACGTGTGACCAGACAGGAAATTGTCTTTCTGGCTGTATCGCTTGCGGCGTCGGCGCTCATTTTGGGGCTGGCCTTTCTGGATGCAGCACCTCTGCGCCCTGTGGAGGAGGATGGGAACACGTATGCGGCGGATACGCTGCTGGATGCCGCGCAGGTGGATTTGAACACCGCCGGCCTAGAAGCACTGTGTACTCTGCCTGGCATTGGGGAAAAGAAAGCGCAGGCCATCCTCGACGACCGCGCCGCCAACGGCCCTTATGAGCGGGTTGAGGACGTAACACGGGTAAGCGGAATTACCCAAAACACCATCCGGAACTGGACGCGGATCGCCTATGTGAGCTGACAGGCCGGACAAAAGGGGAATGAGGACAATGAAGGAAGAAAGCATTTTTATCAACCGGGAATTGAGCTGGCTGGATTTTAACCAGCGGGTTCTGGTGCTGGGCAAGGACAAAAACGTTCCTTTGGCCGAACAGCTCAAGTTCCTGGCCATTTACGGGTCCAACCTGGACGAATTTTTCATGGTTCGCGTGGGCTCGCTGCAGGAGCGGGCCAACCTCAAGGGCAAGAAGGAAAAGCCCGAGAACAAGACCAACATGACCCCCGAGGAGCAGCTGAACGCCATCATGCCCAAGACGGCGGAGCTGCAAATGGACTGCGACAAGTACTATCACAAGGCGCTGGAAGCGCTGGCCGAGCACGGCTACCGGAAGGTCAACTTTGATAAGATCACCAAGGAAGAGGAGCGGTTCTGGAAGAAATATTTCCAGAATGAGCTGTTCCCCATCCTGAGCCCCCAGATTGTGGACAACCGCCATCCCTTCCCGTTCCTGCGCAACAAGGAAATCTACCTGGGCGTGCTGCTGAAGGACAAGAAAGAAGGGGATGTGAGCCTGGGCATCATCCCCATTTCCAGCCAGATGGAGCGCCTGTGCTTCCTGAAGCGGGACGGGGAGACCCTGTTCGCCCTCACCGAGGAAATGGTCTATCACTACGTCAGCATGGTGTTTGCCAAGGAGACCATCCTGGAGAAATGCCTGTTCCGTGTGACCCGCAACGCCGACATCGACGTCAAAGAGGGCATGATGGATCACGATATCGACTACCGCGAGATCATGACCGAGCTGCTCAAGCGCCGCCGCAAGCTGGCGGCAGTCCGCCTGCAGGTGACCCCGGCTCCGGCGCCCGAGATCGTCAAGATGCTCTGCACCCGTCTGGAGCTGAACCACCGCCGGGTCTTTGACCAGAAGAGCCCGCTGGACCTGAGCTTTTTCTATAAGCTGGATGCCCGGATGGAGAACGACGGCCACGCCGAGTTGTTCTATTCGCCGGCCCGTCCCATGCTGCCGCCCCTCAATTACAGCCTGACCAATGAGGTGCAGAAGCGGGATGTGCTGCTCTATTATCCGTACCAGTCCATCCGTCCCTTCATCACCATGCTGAAGAAGGCCGCTCGGGACCCCGAGGTCATTTCCATCAAGATGACCCTTTACCGCATGGCGCGGGAGTCCCAGATTGTGCAGGCTCTGATGGACGCCGCCGAAAACGGCAAGGAAGTGGTGGCCCTGGTGGAGTTGCGGGCCCGCTTTGACGAGCAGAACAACATTGACTGGTCCAAGCAGCTGGAAGAGGCCGGATGCACGGTGGTGTACGGCTTCGAGGATTATAAGGTCCACTCCAAGCTGACCCTGATTACCCGGAAAAACGCCGACGGCTACTCCTACATCACCCAGATCGGCACCGGCAACTACAACGAAAAGACCAGTGAGCTGTACACCGACCTCTCCTTCATCACCTCCGACCCCGATATCGGCGAGGAGGCGGCAGGCGTCTTCCAGAACCTGGCGGTTCAGAAGCTGACCGAGGAGACCGATCAGATGCTGGTGGCTCCGCTGCGGTTCAAGAGCGTCCTGCTGGATGAGATGGATCGGGTCATTGAGGCGGCACGTCTGGGCCGCCCTGCGTCCATGATCCTGAAAAACAACTCCATCAGCGACCGGGATATCATCCTCAAGCTGGAGGAGGCCAGCTGTGCCGGCGTCCGCATTGATATGATTGTCCGCGGCATCTGCTGCGTCCGTGCCGGTGTGCCGGGCAAGACCGAGAATCTGCATATCCGCAGCATTGTGGGCCGCTATCTGGAACACGCCCGGATTTACAGCTTCTTTGATGGCCGGGAGACCCGGGTGTATATCGCTTCGGGCGACTTCCTGACCCGAAATACCGAGTGCCGCGTGGAAGTGGGCGTCCGGATCAAGGACCCGGTGCTGGTCAAGAAGCTGTCCGACATTCTGGAGATGCATCTGGCCGACAACGTGAACGCCCGGGAGATGCAGCCCGACGGCAGCTATCAGAAGGTCAAGCACGCCCCCGGCGAGCCCCTGGTCAACAGCCAGATGGGAATGTACGAGCTGCTGCGGGATGACTGGACCGGCGGCCGCTATGCCCACTCGAATGTGCACACCCCGGCGGAGCCGGCCGCAGTGGCAGAGACGGTGGCTGCAGAGGTTCCCGTTCAGGAGCCTGCGCCCCAGACTGCTGCTCCGGTGACTCCGGCAGAGCCCGCCGCGCCTGCAGCGCCCGCTGCACCGGCTGCTGAGCCGGTCCGTCCCGCACCCGCCGCCCAGCCTGTGGCTGAGCCGGCTCCCTGCGTGGTGGAAGCTCCCGCTCCGGTGGAGCCGTCCAAGCCCGCCGAGACCATTGTGGTGGTGAAGGAGCAGCCCCAGGAGGGTCTGTTCTCCCGTCTGCGGAAAGCCCTCTTTGGCAACAAGAACCAGTAATTTTGGCATGCACCTGCCTGTCCCTGCATACAATAGCCCCAGATGAAAAGGGGGCGTTGGGGTGCAGGCAAGGCGGATGCAGCGAAAAAAGAATCGAACCGGATTTTCATGGACAGCCCGTCGAAGGGCTGCCGGGCGGAGAAAAGGCCGCCTGACAGCTCTTTTGTGCGGGCTGCTCCTGTGTTGTGCCGCGGCGGCCGCCCTGCGGGCCTGTGCCCGGGAGGAGGCCCCGGCGGGATGCAGCCTGAAAAGCCGGGTCCCGGACCAGGACTTTGCCTTTCCTCTGGGGACAAGCGGCTGGTATGTCTCGTCGGGGTATGGCTGGCGTGTGGACCCGTTTGATGAGGAACAGGAGGATTTCCACCAGGGGGTGGATCTGGCCTGTTCTGAGGGTACGCCGGTTCTGGCTGCCATGGACGGGGTGGTCTTTGCCGCCGGGCGGAGTGCCAGCTATGGCAATTACATCCGCCTGACCCATTCCGACGGCACCGAGACCCTCTATGCCCATCTCCAATACCTCTACGCCCGGCCCGGCCAGGTGGTCAGGGCGGGGGAGGTTCTGGGCACGGCGGGGCAGACCGGGCGGGCCACCGGACCCCATCTGCATTTTGAATTGCTGTACCGGGCGGTCCGCTATGACCCGTCGGCCCTGCTGGGCCTGGAGGACGCCGTATGAGGCGGGGGGCGGTTTTTCCGCGACGGGTGCAGGTGGGGCCGGTGGTTTTCCGGGATCCCTTCTTTACCTGCAGCCTGCTGTATCTGCTGCTCTACTTTGACAGCAGCCAGTTTCTGCGCATCGGGCTGCTGGCCGCCTGTCTGCACGAGTGCGGGCATATTTTGGTGTTCTGCCTGCTGTTCCGACGCCTGCCGGTCATCGAGGTGACCATGACGGGGTTCTGTATGCAGACCCGCGGCCTCGCCATGAAACCGTGGCAGAGGTTCGGGCTGGCAGCCGCCGGGCCGGGGACCAATGCGCTGCTGGCGGCGGTGTGGTATCTGCGGCTGTGCCAGCAATTCACGGTGTGGGATGCGGCCTTCTGGGCAGCCAATATCCTGACGGGTCTGTTCAACCTGCTGCCGGTGCCGCCCCTGGACGGCGCGCAGATGGCCGCCGCTCTGGCCCATCGGAAATGAAAAAATTGCAATCCGGCCCGAAATAGGGTACAATAAGAAAACCAAGGAAATAAAAACGGGATAAAACCCGATAGTGGAGGAACCCAATGTTTGACCCAAAGCTGAAAGAAGCGCTGAGCCATGTGCAGAAGCCGGGCCGTTATACCGGCGGCGAGCCGGGCAGCGTTTACAAGGAGAAGGACAAGGTGGACGTCCGCTTTGCCTTCTGCTTCCCCGATACCTACGAGGTGGGTATGTCCTTTTTGGGGGAGAAGATCCTGTATGAGCTCCTGAACGCCCACGAGAACTGGTGGTGCGAGCGGGCCTTCATGCCCTGGCTGGACATGAAAGCTGAGATGGAGCGTCTGGGCCTGCCCCTGTACACCATGGAGAGCAAAGACCCCCTCACTGCATTCGACGCGGTGGGCTTTACCCTCCAGTATGAGCTGTCCTACACCAACATTCTGGCCATGCTGGATCTGGCGGGAATTCCCCTCTATGCAGCCGACCGGGATGAAAAATGGCCTCTGATCGTGGCCGGCGGCCCCTGCACCTGCAACTCAGAGCCGGTGGCAGCCTTCTTCGATGTGATCCAGCTGGGTGAGGGCGAGCGTCAGCTGCCCGCCATCTGCGCTGCCATCGAGCAGGGCAAGAAGGAGGGCATCTCCAAAAAGGAACTGCTGCTGCGGATTGCAAAAATCCCCGGCGTGTATATCCCGGCCTTCTATGACGTGACCTATTACGAGGACGGCCGGGTCAAGGCCATCACCCCCAATGAGCCGGGCATCCCGGCGGTGGTGACCAAGGCCATCATCCAGAACATGAACGACTTTGCCCCGCCCACCAACTTTGTGGTGCCCATGGTGGGAGCTATCCAGGACCGGGCCAGCATCGAAGTGCTGCGCGGCTGTGTCCGCGGCTGCCGGTTCTGCCAGGCGGGTTTCCTGTACCGGCCCATGCGCCAGCGGGACGCCGGCCTGCTGAACAAGGCAGCGCAGGACCTGTGCGCCAACACCGGCTATGAGGAGCTGAGTCTGTCCAGCCTGTCCACCTCGGACCACAGCCAGCTGGAGGAACTGCTGGACGACCTGAACAGCTGGGCTCCCCAGGAGCACGTGAGCCTGTCTCTGCCCTCGCTGCGGATGGACAACTTCTCCGAGAGCCTGATCGAAAAGACCACCCGGGTCCGCAAGAGCGGCCTGACCTTCGCGGCGGAAGCCGGCACCCAGCGCCTGCGGGACGTCATCAACAAGAACGTCACCTGGGACGAGATCGAAAAGACCTGCCGCATTGCCTTTGAGGCAGGGTATACCTCGGTCAAGCTGTATTTCATGATGGGCCTGCCCACCGAGACCATGGAGGATATCGAGGGCATCGCCAATACCGCCCAGAAGGTGGTGGACCTCTACTACAGCATGGACCACGCCAAGGGCAAGGGGGTGCAGGTGACGATCAGCTGCGCCTGCTTTGTGCCCAAGCCCCATACGCCCTTCCAGTTTGTCCCCATGGACACCGCCGAGACCCTCCAGGCCAAGCAGAAGCATCTGCTGGAGAGCGTCCACAGCCGGAAGATCAAGGTCAACTACCACGACAGCAAGACCAGCTTCCTGGAGGGCGTTTTCGCCAAGGGCGACCGCCGTCTGGCTCCGGCGCTGGTGGAGGCTTACCGCCGCGGCTGCTACTTTGACGGCTGGGAGGAGTGCTTCCAGTATGACACCTGGATGAAGGTCTTTGAGGACCTGGGCATCGACCCCCATTTCTACTGCAACCGGGCCATCGGCCTGGACGAGGTGACCCCCTGGTCCCATATGGATTACGGCATCACCCACGAATACCTGGTGCGGGAGTACAAGCGGGCACTGGCTGCCCAGACCACCCCGCCCTGCAACCGCGCCTGCGGCGGATGCGGCGCAAACCGTCTGTTGGGAGGACCCTGCTTTGATTACAGTTCGGATCTGGTTTGAAAAACGAAATGAAGCCTCGTACATCTCTCTGCTGGATATGCAGCGGGTGATGCAGCGGGTGCTCAAGCGCAGCGGCCTGCCGGTCTGGCACACCCTGGGCTTCAATCCCCATATCTATATGACCTTTACCTGTCCGCTGTCTCTGGGGCAGGAGAGCCTGTGCGAGAGCGTGGACGTCAAGACCGAGGAGGAGGCCCCGGATTTCCGGGCCTGGCAGGACAAGCTGAACGCCATCATGCCGGCGGGCATCCATGTCTATCAGGTGGAACCGGTCCAGGACAAGGCCAGCGCCATCGCATTTGCCTGCTACACCATCAGCTACCCCGCAGCGGCTCAGTCCAAGCTGGAAGCCTACAATGCTCTGGAGGCAGCTCCGGTGGAGAAGAAGGGCAAAAAGAAGTCCAAGCAGGTGGACCTGAAGGCTTATGTCCCGTCCATTGCCTGCCGTGCGGCAGGGGAGCGGGTGGAGTTCGACGTCTGCCTGCCCGCCGCCCAGGAGCTGAACCTGAACCCGGCCCTGCTGACGGCCTTTCTGGAGAGTCAGTTTGGACTGTCCTCGGCGGAGGCATCCATCCTGCGCACCGCCCTGCTCAAGGCCGACAAGACCCCCTTCTGTGCCGGTCAGACGGCTGGTGCCGTCTGAAAAAAGCCGGGCAGGGAAGGCAGAAAAATTTTCGCCCGTTTTTTGGTGAAAACGCTTGCTTTCCCGGCGGGTTTGTGCTATCATAGTTAGGCGTTAGTGTCCGCTGAGACCACAGCGGGGTTAATGACAAGCAATCATTAAACGGGCGGTCCTCTGACGGCAGATGTGCCGTGTATGAACGTCTAAAACAAATGGAGGATCATCAAATGGACGCACTGAAGATTATTTCCGAGGGCAGCATCAAGGCTGAGCGCCCCCAGTTCAACGTTGGCGACACCGTTCGTGTGGACGTCCGCATCAAGGAAGGCGAGCGTGAGCGTATCCAGGCCTTCGAGGGCACCGTCATTGCCAAGAAGCACGGCGGCGTCGCTGAGACCTTTACCGTTCGCCGCGTCGCTTACGGCGTGGGCATCGAGCGTGTCTTCCCCGTCAACAGCCCCTTCGTTGAGAAGGTGACCGTTGTCCGCAAGGGTAAGGTCCGCCGCGCAAAGCTGTACTACCTGCGCAACCGCACCGGCAAAGCTGCCAAGGTCAAGAGCGATATCTGATCATCCACAGTCTGCCTGTCAGGCTGGTCGAAGGGAAAAGGGACACTTGTTGTCCCTTTTTTCTTTATCCTTTCACAGCCTGCCTCTTTTACCGGGGCAGGCTGTGTGGTAAAATAACAGGGAAAACGTCAAGGAATGCGGGGTGCAATGGATGACAAACGCAAAGCGTGAACCGGAGGCGGCATCGATGCCGGGGCAGGGTGTGATTGAGTGGTATGAAGCGCTGATCTCTGCGCTGGTGGTCATGGTGCTGCTGTTCTCCTTCTTTTTCCGGATCATTCAGGTGGACGGCGCATCCATGAACCCGACCCTCTGGGACGGGGACAAGCTGGTGGTCTGGGGGGCAGGCTATACCCCCCAGCGGGGCGATGTGGTCATCGTGGATGACTATACCTCCTATGGCAAGCCCCTGGTCAAGCGGGTCATTGCCAAAGGCGGGGATACCATCTCCATTGACTATACCTCCGGCACCGTGACCGTCAACGGGGAAGTGCTGCAGGAGGACTATATCGCCGAGCCCACCTTCCTGGGCTATGACGTGGAGTTTCCCTATACCGTGCCCGAAGGGGAATTGTTCCTGATGGGCGACAACCGCAACGCCTCGCTGGACAGCCGTTCGTCCAGCATCGGGTGCATTGCGGAGGAGGATATCCTGGGCAAAGTGCTGTTCTGCTTTTTGCCCCTGGAGGATGCAGGAGTGGTCAAGTGAACAACGAAGAACTTCAATTTTCCAATCAATATAATATCCAGTGGTTCCCGGGCCATATGGCCCGGACCCTGCGGGTGATGGAGCAGGAGATCCAGCATGTGGACGCCAGCCTGATTCTGCTGGACGCCCGGATTCCTCTGTCCAGCCTCAACCCGGAGGTGGAGCGGATCACCGCCCGCAAACCCCGGCTGTATGCCCTGAACAAGGCTGACCTGGCCGACCCCGCTGTCACCGAGGAGTGGATCCGGTATTTCCGGGCCGCCGACGCCGGCTGTGTGGCCATCAACGCCAAGAGCAAGGGCGGCACCGCTGCGGTGCGCGCCGCCATCGAGAAAGAGCTGTCGGGTCTGCTGGCCCGGCGCCAGGCCCGGGGCATGAGCGGTGCCAAAACCCAGATCATGCTCTGCGGCATTCCCAACGTGGGCAAGTCCACCTTTATCAATACCTTTGCAGGGTCGGTGCGGGCCAAGGCCGCCGACCGCCCCGGCGTCACCAAGGGCAAACAGTGGGTCTCCACCGACAAGTTTGACCTGCTGGATATGCCCGGCGTTCTGTGGAAGAAATTTGACTCCAAGACCACGGCCTCCAATCTGGCTTTCATCGGCTCCATCAAGGACGATATCCTGGATGTGGAGGAGCTGGCCATGAACCTGCTGGACGAGGTTCGCCGGAACTATCCCGAACTGGTGGCCAGCCGGTACAAGCTGGATCAGGAAGCCCTGGCTCTGCCTCCCTATGAGCTGATGGAGGCCATCGGCCGCAAGCGGGGACTGCTGGTCCGGGGCGGCGAGGTCAACACCGAGCGGTGCGCCATCATGCTGGTGGATGAGTTCCGGGCCTGCAAGTGGGGCCGGATCACCCTGGAGCGCCCGCCTTTCCGTGAGGACCAGGAGGAGATCGAGGAATGAAGCGAAAGACCGACGAGGAAATCTCCCGCCCGCTCTACGATTACGACGACGCCGTCCGGGCAGCCAACGGCTGCTTTGCGGGGGTGGATGAGGCGGGCCGGGGTCCGCTGTGCGGCCCGGTCTGCGTGGCGGCCTGCATTCTGGACCCCACCAAACCGGTCTGGGGCATCAACGACTCCAAAAAGCTCACCGAAAAAAAGAGGGAAGCCCTCTTTGATGAAATCAAAGAAAAAGCCCTGGCCTACAGCATCGTGTTTGTGGGCCCGGACATCATCGACCGGGACAATATCCTGAAGGCCACCATGAACGGGATGCGGGAAGCAGTGGAAAAGCTGGAAATCACCCCCAACCTGGTTTTGGTGGACGGCAACCGCTGCCCCGATGGGCTGGCCATGACGGCCCAGCCTGTGGTCAAGGGGGATGCCACCAGCGCCAGCATTGGCGCGGCATCCATTCTGGCCAAGGTCAGCCGGGACCGCTACATGATGGAACTGGACCGGCAGTACCCCCAGTATCAGCTGGCCAAACACAAGGGCTATCCCACCAAGCTTCACTATGAGCTGATCGCCCAGTATGGCATCCAGCCTTTTTACCGCCGCAGCTTTTTGAAAAAGCAGGGCTACTGGACGGAGGAGAAGTGATGGACCCCGCAGAGGTGGGCCGGCGTGGAGAGCGGGCGGCAGCGCTGTATTATATCCAGCGGGGCTGTACGCTGCTGGAACACAACTACCGCATCCGCGGCGGGGAAATTGATCTGATTCTCCGCACGCCGGAGGGACACATCGTCATTTGTGAGGTCAAAACCCGCACCAATCCCAATGCCGTGTGCCGGCCCTCCGCTTCGGTGACCAGGGCCAAACAACGGCGTTTAATCCGTGCGGCGCGCTATTATTTATCTGAGACCAATCAGCAGGAAGCTTTTGTCCACTTTGATGTGGCAGAAGTGACCCCTCTTGACAGTGGACGCTGGATGGTACATATTATTAAAAGGGCATTTGATGCAAGCGAGCGAAACTACGACTCAGGATGGAAAAGGAGCGATTGAAAATGCAGTTTTTCAGTACGAGAGACCAGAGCCGGCGTGTGACCTCCTCGGAGGCCATCGTGCAGGGCCTGTCGGATGAGGGCGGCCTGTTTGTACCCGAGTCCTTCCCCCAGGTGGATGCCAAGGCCATCTGCGATCTGGAATATCCGGCCATGGCAGCCGCAGTTCTCAAGGAATATCTGACCGACTATGATCCGGCCTTCCTGGCTGAGGCAGCCGCCAAAACCTACGGCGACGCCTTTGGGGGCAAGGCAGGTTATCTGGCCCCTGTGGAAGGGGATACCTGGGCGCTGGAGCTGTGGCATGGTCCCACCTGCGCCTTCAAGGATTATGCTTTGCAGCTGATGCCCAAGCTTCTGGTGGAGGCCAAGCGCAACCTGAACCACACCGAAAAGACTCTGATTCTGGTGGCTACCAGCGGCGATACCGGCAAGGCCGCCCTGGACGGCTATCACGATATCCCGGGTGTGGAGATCGCTGTGTTCTATCCCACCGGCGGCACCAGCGAGATCCAGCGCCTCCAGATGGCCACCCAGGAAGGCGCCAACGTGGCGGTGTACGCAGTGCGGGGCAACTTTGACGATGCCCAGACCGGCGTCAAGCGGGTCTTTGCCGACAAGGCCATCGCCGCCCAGCTGGCCCAGCGGAACATCCATCTTTCCAGCGCCAACTCCATCAACTGGGGCCGCCTGGTGCCGCAGATTGTCTACTACTTTGCGGCCTATGCCCAGCTGGTCAAGGCAGGGAAGATCTCCTTTGGCCAGGAAGTGGACTTCTGCGTCCCCACCGGCAACTTCGGCGATATTCTGGCGGGCTATTACGCCAAGCGGATGGGTCTGCCTGTGGGCCGTCTGGTCTGCGCGTCCAACAAAAACAACGTCCTGACCGATTTCCTGCGCACCGGCACCTATACCGCCAAGCGGACCTTCTATAAGACTTCTTCCCCCAGCATGGACATTCTGGTGTCCTCCAACCTGGAGCGTCTGCTGTACCATGTCACCGGCAGCGACGCCGAGGTGGCCTCTCTGATGAGCCGCCTGAACCAGGAGGGGAGCTACACCGTCCGTCCCGAGACCCTGGCTGCCATCCAGGAAACCTTTGCCTGCGGCTATGCCGAGGAGGACCAGGTGGCCCAGGAAATCCGCACCCGCTGGGAGAAGGACGGCTATCTCTGCGACACCCACACCGCCGTGGCCTTCCATGTGGCCCGCGAACAGAAGCGGGAAGGGGTGCCGATGGTGGTTCTGTCCACCGCGTCGCCCTTCAAGTTCCCCCGCAGCGTGCTGGCCGCTCTGGGCCAGGCCGCGCCGGAGAACGACTTTGAGGCCATGCAGTCTCTGGAACAGTCCACCGGCCGCACCGCTCCTGCCAGCCTGGCCTGCCTGCGCCAGAAGGCGGAGCGCTTCGACGCCATCATCGACCCGGCTGAGATCGCCGGGGTGGCGCTGAGCTATCAGGAATAAAACTAGAACAGGAGAAACGAATGGCACTTTTTGTGCTGGGCGACCCCCATCTCTCGCTGGGCGGCGCGAAACCCATGGATGTGTTCCCGGGCTGGGACGGCTATGTGGAGAAGCTCGAGGCCAACTGGCGCAAGCTGGTCAAGCCGGAGGATACGGTGGTGCTGGCGGGGGATATCAGCTGGGCAATGCGCCTGTCGGATACCCGCAAAGACTTCGCCTTTCTCCACAGCCTGCCGGGCCGGAAGCTCCTGATGAAGGGCAACCACGATTATTGGTGGTCCACCGCCAATAAGATGAACGCCTTTTTCAAGGCCGAGGGCTTCGACAGCCTCCAGCTGCTGCACAATAACTCCTACACTGTGGGGGATTACGCCCTGTGCGGCACCCGGGGCTGGCTGTTCGACGTGGGGGAGCCCCACGATGAAAAGGTGATGAGCCGGGAGATCGGCCGCCTGCGGCTGAGCCTGGAGGCAGCCGAGCCGGGGAAGGAGAAGCTGGTGTTTCTCCACTACCCGCCGGTGTACACCGGAGCCGACGCGCCCGAGATTGTGGCCGTCCTCAAGGAATATGGAATCCAGCGGTGCTTTTACGCCCACCTGCATGGCAAAGCCCTTCGTTTTGCCGTGCAGGGCGAGGTGGACGGCATCCGCTATAAGCTGGTCAGCGCGGACGGGCTGCGCTTCTGCCCGTATAAAATCACATGAAATGCCCCGGAAAACCAGTGGAAATTCCCAAAATGTGAAAAAACAACTGGCTTTTATGCGGCGAACGTGTTATAATAAGCGCTGACGCGATTGTCGTACCCAAAGGCGCGTGCGCCGTTTGGAAAGAAAATGGGCGCGCGGCGCAGATGCGGGGAGAGGGATCCTCTGCCCCAGCACCAAATTTTGAGCGGAGGAAAAGCAAAATGAATCTTATCAAGTGTGAAAAGCTCGAGAAGAGCATGGTCGAACTGCAGTTTTCCATTGATGCTGAGACCTATAAGAACGAGGTCCTGAAGGTCTTCCAGACCGAGGGCAAGAAGTACACCGTCCAGGGCTTCCGCAAGGGCAAGGCCCCCCGTCATCTGATCGAGCGGATGTACGGTCCCGACGTGTTCACCTACGACGCCATCAACAACCTGTTCCCGGTTGAGTTCGAGGCTGCTGTCAAGGCTGCCAACATCGAGGCTGTGGGCCGTCCCGAGGTGACCGTGGAGTCTGCCAGCGATGATCAGGGCGCAGTCCTGACCGTCAAGGTCGCTGTCAAGCCCGAGGTCAAGATCGGCGCATATTCCGGTTTGACCGTGGAGAAGACGGTCCATACTGTGCAGGAGTCGGTGGTTGACGCCGAGCTCAAGCGTGTGCAGGAGCGCAACGCCCGCGAGCTGACCCGCGACGGCGCCGCCCAGAACGGCGACATCGTGGACATCGACTTTGAGGGCTTCACCGACGGTGTTGCTTTCGAGGGCGGCAAGGCTGAGCACTACAGCCTGACCCTGGGCAGCGGCAGCTTCATCCCCGGCTTCGAGGATCAGGTTGTGGGCCACAGCGCAGGCGAGGAGTTCGACGTGAACGTCACCTTCCCTGAGGAGTATCAGGCTTCTGAGCTGGCCGGCAAGCCCGCTGTCTTCAAGATCAAGCTGCACGAGGTCAAGTACAAGGAGCTGCCCGCTCTGGATGACGAGCTGGCCAAGGACTGCTCCGAGTACGACACCCTGGAGGAGTTCAAGGAGTCCATCCGCAAGTCCAACCAGGAGCAGCTGAACAAGCAGGACGACCTGGCTGTTGAGAACGCTCTGGTGGATCAGGTCATCGCCGGCATGGAGGCTGAGATTCCCCAGGCTATGTACGATGTCCGCATGGACGAGCTGGTCAACGACTTTGCTTTCCGTGTGGAGCAGCAGGGCCTGAGCCTGGATACCTACCTGAAGTATATGGGCCAGACCATGGAGCAGTTCCGTGCTTCCTTCATGCCCCAGGCTGAGAAGCAGGTGAAGATCCGCCTGGCTCTGGAGGCTGTGGCTGCCGCTGAGAACATCGTTGCTTCCGAGGAGGACGTCAACGCTGAGATCAAGCGCATTGCCGACCAGTACAAGATGGAGGAGGACAAGGTCCGCGAGCTGGTCAACATGGACGAGCTGAAGAAGGACCTGGCTGTCAATAAGGCCATCGACTTCATCAAGAGCCACGCCAATATCGTGGAGAAGGCTGCCGACGCCGAGTAATCGCTGCCGGTGAGCTGAGTCCGGGCAGAAAAGCGCGAAACGCATCCTGCCTGTGCACATGTTGTTGAAATTGACCGATGCGGCGGTTTTTTGATGCCGCATCGGTCAATTTTGCAAAAATAGCGAATCCAATTTGATTTTCAGGAGGCGAACTGTTATGAGTTTTGTTCCTTACGTTGTAGAACAGACGGCCCACGGAGAGCGCTCTTACGACATCTTCTCCCGTCTGCTGAACGACCGCATCATCGTCCTCAGCGAGGACGTCAATGATACTTCTGCAAGCCTGGTTGTCGCCCAGCTGCTGTACCTCGAGGGGCAGGACCCGGACAAGGACATCAGCCTGTATATCAACAGCCCCGGCGGCTCCATCAGCGCAGGCATGGCCATCCATGACACCATGCGCTATATCAAGTGCGATGTCTCCACCATCTGCATGGGCATGGCTGCCTCCATGGGCGCATTCCTGCTGGCCAGCGGCACCAAGGGCAAGCGCTTTGCGCTGCCCAACGCGGAGATCATGATTCATCAGCCTCTGATCGCCGGCGGGCAGGGGGGCGGCCTCTCGGGCCAGGCTACCGATATCAAGATCCATGCCGACCACATCGTCTACCTGCGCGACAAGATCAATGGCCTGCTCAGCGAGTACAGCGGCCAGCCCATCGAGCGTGTCCGGGAGGATACCGAGCGGGATAACTATATGACCGCCCTGCAGGCCAAGGAGTATGGCCTGGTTGACGAGGTTATCACCACACGCTGAACCAAGGGCTGAGCGCAGAAACGCACAATAAAGGAAAGTACAGCTATGGCAAATAACAATTCCGGCAGAGATAAGAATGAAAAAGACCTTGTTTGCAACTTCTGCGGCAAGCATCAGGACGAAGTCGAGCGGATGATCATTGGGCCCGGCGTCAATATCTGCAGCGAGTGCATCAACCTGTGCTACGATCTGCTGGGCGAAAAGCCCGACCGCTCCAGCGGCAACCGGCCCAGCCGGGGCGGCGCGCCCAGCGCCCGCGCCCGGATTCAGCCGGCGGCTCCCGCCCAGATCAACATCATGACTCCCGAGGAGATCAAGGAAGGTCTGGACCAGTACGTCATCGGCCAGGACGACGCCAAGCGGGTTCTGTCCGTTTCGGTGTACAACCACTATAAGCGCATCATGAGCGGCAAGGGGAATGACGTGGAGCTGCAGAAGTCCAACGTTCTGCTGCTGGGCCCCTCCGGCGTGGGCAAGACCCTGCTGGCCCAGACCCTGGCCCGGATGCTGGGCGTTCCCTTCGCCATTGCGGACGCCACCACCCTGACCGAGGCCGGCTACGTGGGCGAGGATGTGGAGAACATCCTGCTCAAGCTGATCCAGGCCGCCGATTTCGATGTGCAGCGGGCACAGATCGGCATCATCTACATTGATGAGATCGACAAGATCACCCGCAAGAGCGAGAACCCCTCCATCACCCGTGATGTGGGCGGCGAGGGCGTCCAGCAGGCTCTGCTGAAGATCCTGGAGGGCACCGTCAGCAACGTCCCGCCCCAGGGCGGCCGCAAGCATCCCCAGCAGGAGTTCATCCAGATCGACACCACCAATATCCTGTTCATCTGCGGCGGCGCCTTTGACGGGCTGGACAAATACATCCAGCGCCGCACCGACAACTCGGCTCTGGGCTTCGGCAGCATGCTGAAGGACAATTCCTCCGACGCACAGAAAGCTCTGCTGCGGAAGGTGGAGCCCCACGATCTGGTGAAGTTCGGCCTGATCCCCGAGCTGATCGGCCGTCTGCCGGTCATCACCGTTCTGGACGACCTGGACGAGGAGACCCTGGTCCGGGTTCTGAAGGAGCCCAAGAACAGCCTGGTTAAACAGTACAAGGCACTGCTTGGGATGGACAATGTGGAGCTGACCTTCACCGACGATGCCCTGCGGGCCATCGCACGCAAGACCATCGAGCGCAAGAGCGGCGCCCGCGGCCTGCGCAGCGTGATGGAAAGCCTGCTGATGCCGGTGATGTACGCCGTGCCCAGCGACCCCACCATTGTCCGGGTCACCATCGACCAGGATACGGTGGAGGGCGGCGAACCTCACATGGAGTACGGCGCTGTCCGCAAGCGCTATAAGAATCAGATTTCGGCAAACTGAGTTTCCTGAAATCCAGGCCCGGCCAGGGGATGAAAGCCCTCTGGCCGGGCTTTTTTCGTGTAAAATTCTTGTTTCTCAAAGCAAAGTGTACTATAATAATAAAGTCTGGGATCGCGCCGGCAGGTCCGGCCGATGCAAAAGGCGTTTCCGCCGCGCTTCCTCCGGCAGGAAAAGCAGCGGTGATAGGGACAGAAAGTATAGTAAAGGAGTACTGAATATGGCAAATTATCTGGAGATGAGCACCGAAGAACTGCAGGCAGAGGAGAAGCAGCTGCGCAGCGCCTATCAGAACTTTAAGAACATGGGTCTGAAGCTGAACATGGCCCGCGGCAAGCCCGGCCCTCACCAGATGGATCTGGCGATGGACCTGTTCAAAACCACCGATTACACCTCGGAGGACGGCACCGACGCCCGCAACTACGGTAACCTGGAGGGCCTGTATGAGGCCCGCAGACTGTTCGGCGAAGTGATGGGCGTCAAGCCGGAGAACGTCTTTGTGGGCGGCAACTCCAGCCTGCAGCTGATGTACTTCCTGGTGAGCATTGGCTACACCTTCGGCTTCCCCGAGTCTCCCTGCCCCTGGTCCCAGGTGGATCACCCCAAGTTCCTCTGCCCGGTGCCCGGCTATGACCGCCACTTCCGGATCACCGAGGAGTTTGGCATCGACATGATCAACATCCCCATGACCCCGGAAGGCCCCGACATGGACATGGTGGAGAAGCTGGTGGCTGAGGATCCCACCATCAAGGGCATCTGGTGTGTGCCGCAGTATTCCAACCCCGACGGCTACACCTACAGCGATGAGACGGTGCGCCGTTTTGCCGCCATGAAGACCGCTGCCCCCGACTTTAAGATCTTCTGGGATGAGGCTTACATCGTCCATCACCTGACCGATGAGATCATCGAGACCCCCGTTCTGCTGGAGGAGAGCAAGGCTTACGGCCACGAGGACCGCGTCTTTATGTTTACCTCCACCAGCAAGATCACGTTCCCCGGCGCTGGTGTTTCGGCCCTGGCCTGCAGCGACAACATGATGAAGTATGTCTGCAAGCGCTTTGAGGTCATGATCATCAGCTACGACAAGATGAACCAGCTGCGCCATGTGCGGTTCCTGAAGAACAAGGCCGGCGTGCTGGCCCATATGCTCAAGCATCGCCGCCGTCTGGTGCCCTGCTTTGACGCAGTCAAGACCACCTTTGCCCAGAAGCTGACCCCCTGCGGCGACATCGCCCACTGGACCAACCCCAAGGGCGGCTACTTCATCAGCCTGTATGTGATGCCCGGCTGCGCCAAGCGTGTGGCTCAGCTGTGCAAGGAGGCAGGCCTGGTGCTGACGGGCGCCGGCGCAGCCTTCCCCTACGGGAAGGACCCCGAGGATTCGCACCTGCGCATCGCCCCCACTTACCCCAGCCTGAGCGAGGTGGAGCAGGCCTCCGAGCTGCTGACCGTCTGCACCCGGCTGGCTACCGTTGAGCTCCTGCTCAAGAATAAGGCCTGAGCCTCTGGCTCGGGGCCGGTCTGAAAAGTCCCCCAGCGCTTTGCTTGCCATGGTTCGGCCTGTTTGACTTTTCAGATGCATCCTGAAAAATCTTCTCTGCCCGTCCGGGAAACCGGCGGGCGGGAGGTTATTTAATTGGGAGGTTTCCAAAATTTTATGAAGACAAAAGGCAGAGCATGGCATCTCGTGGTCACGGTGCTGCTGATCGTGGTGTTTGCATTCACCGCGTTCTTCGGCGTGTCGGTGAAGTACGGAGATGTGACGACCACCTACATCAAAGGCGTGTCCGATATCCGCTTTGGTGTGGATATCAAGGGCGGCGTCAATGTGACGTTCCTTCCCTCCGACGGCTTTGATGCCACCGACGAGCAGCTGGATGCAGCCCAGTCGGTCATCGAGAACCGTCTGGTGGCCCTGAACATCACCGACTACGAGCTCTATGCAGATTACAACCAGGACAGCCTGATCCTGGAGTTCCCCTGGCAGTCCGATGAGACCGCATTTGATCCGGAGGCCGCCATCCAGGAGATCGGCACCACCGCTTACCTGACCTTCCGGGAGGGGAGCAGCGCCGACGGCGCCCTGATTCTGGACGGTTCCAGCGTGGAGAACGCCACCGCCCAGTATGGCCCGGTGACCAACGGCGGCGCTTCGGAGTATTATGTGGCTCTGGAGTTTGACGCCAACGGCGCAGCCGCCTTCGGCGACGCCACCACCCGCCTGTACCAGGAGGGCGGCAGCATCAGCATCTGGCTGGACGACCAGAACATCAGCGTGGCTTCCGTGAACTCGGCCATCACCGATGGCCGGGCCGTCATCACCGGGTCCAACTTCACCCGGGAGGACGTGGTCACCCTGGCCCGCCAGATCAATTCCGGCGCGCTGCCCTTTGCCCTGACGGTGGACAGCTACTCCACCATCAGCCCCACCCTGGGTGAGAACAGCCTGGAGGCTATGGTCTATGCCGGCATCATCGCCTTCATCCTGATCTTTGCCATCATGATCTTTATGTACCGCCTGCCCGGCGCGCTGGCCTGTGTGGCCCTGCTGGGCCAGGTGGCCGCGACCCTGGCGTTTGTCTCGGGCTACTTCCCGGTGTTCAACAGCTTCACCCTGACCCTGCCCGGTATCGCCGGTATCATTCTGGCCATCGGCATGGGCGTGGATGCCAACATCATCACGGCGGAGCGCATCAAGGAGGAGCTGCGCAACGGCAAGTCCCTGCCCGGCGCCCTCAAGAGCGGCTTTGCCCGCGGCCTGACCCCGGTTATTGACGGCAACGTCACCATCGTGATTGTGGCCATCGTCCTGATGGGCGCCTTTGGTCCCACCGACGGTTTCTTTGCCCGGCTGCTGAACTTCGTGTTCTTCGCCTTCGGCGCATCCACCGCCGGCACCATCTACGCCTTCGGCTATACGCTGCTCACCGGTGTTCTGCTGAACTTTGTGTTCGGCGTGTTCTGCACCCGCGTGATGATCGCCGGTGCGGCCTCCATCAAGGCCCTGCAGAACCCCTGGCTCTACGGCGCAGACAAGCAGCCCAAGGAGCGCAAGCAGATCGACTTTGTGGGCAAGCGCAAGGCATTCCTGACCTTCTCCGCCTGCCTGATGGCAGTGATCGTCCTGTGTGCTGCGGTGCTGGGTGTCAAGATGGATACCGAGTTCACCGGCGGCGCCATGATTACCCTGAGCTATGAGGGCACCCCCGACCTGTCTGAGGTCAAGCAGATTGCCCAGACCGCTCTGGACAGCAGCAGCCTGACCATTCAGACCGGCGAGAATGTGGCCACCGGTGAGGATACCCTCAAGATCTCGATGCCCGGCCGCGAGACCGTCACCACCGAACAGGTGGCCGGCCTGCTGGACAACCTGACCGAGAGCTTCCCCGATAACAATTTCGCCCAGCTCTCTCTGAGCAACGTCAGCCCCGCCATGGGCGCCCGCTTCCTGCAGAAGAGCCTGGTGGCTGTGGTCTTTGCCCTGGCCCTGATCCTGATCTATATCGCTTTCCGATTCAAGAACATCGGCGGCCTGACCGGCGGCGCCATGGCCATCCTGGCCCTGCTGAACGACCTGATGGTGATCTTCGGCGTGTTTGTGGTGCTGCGTGTGGCGCTGGACGGCAACTTCATTGCCGCCCTGCTGACCATCTTGGGCTACTCGGTCAACGATACCATCGTCATCTACGACCGTATCCGTGAGAACCGGAAGCTCCTGGGCAAGAAGGTCTCCTTCGGTGAGCTGGTGAACCAGTCTCTGAACCAGTCTCTCCGCCGCACCCTGATGACCACCATCACCACGGTGGCAGCCCTGTCGGTCATGTGCATTGTCTCGGTGCTCTATGGCCTGGACAGTATCTTCACCTTTGCATTCCCCCTGATGGTGGGTATGATCAGCGGCGTTTATACTTCGCTGTGCGTTTCCACCTCGGCCTGGGTTACCTGGATCGGCCGGAAGGACAGCCGCAAGAATTGATTTGCAGGCGGCTGGCCAGGCTGGCCGGACCACTTTGACAACATGGAGGACACGATATGAAATGCCCCTATTGCGGCGGCGAGGAGTCCAAGGTCATTGATTCCCGCCCCACCGAAGACGGCGAGCGGATTCGCCGCCGTCGCGAGTGCCTGGCCTGCCACAAGCGGTTCACCACCTACGAGGCTGTCGAGACGCTGCCCCTGATGGTCATCAAAAAGAACAACTCGCGGGAGCTCTTTGACCGCCAGAAGGTTCTGAACGGGATGCTCCGATCCTGTGCCCAGCGGCCGGTCAGCTATGAACAGCTGGAACAGGCCGTGAGCAACATCGAGCAGACCCTGCTCAACGGCTATGACCGGGAGGTCAGCAGCGTCCAGATCGGCGAACTGGCCATGCAGGAGCTGAAAAAAATCGACGAGGTGGCCTACGTCCGCTTCGCTTCAGTTTACCGCCGCTTTGCGGATGTGGAGAGCTTCTTTGCAGAGCTGGAAGAACTGATGAAGGACCGCAAGCCCTGAGTCTCTGGCCAACCACTCCATAAACCCTTAAACAGCCCGGATGCAATTTCGCATCCGGGCTGTTTTGCTGTCAGCGGGGGAGAAAAGCGGACTCAGAGCCAGCGCCGGGTGAGCCAGTCGATGCTCTCGGCCTGAAAAGCCGCCCGGCCCAGTTCGCCCAGCGCTTCCTCCCGGGAACCCTCGGCCAGATAGCTGGCGGCCACCCGCAGGCTGGATTCCAGCTCGATGAAATCCTCGGTGCGCAGAAAGAGGACGCTGCTCCGGCGCATGTCCTCGCAGAGGGCGGCCCCGTCCAGTACCGCCTGATGGGCAGCAGGCAGATCGTCCTGACCCAGGGCGGTGACGGCGGCCTCCACCTGGACGGTTACCTGGTCCGCAAAGGCCCGCACTTTGAAGGTGCTGTAGCCCATCAATATGAAAATTCCCAGCGTGATCCCAAGACACAGCCAGATCCGTTTCATGGTATCAGCTCCTTTGTCACTGGGCGCCCTTGGCAGGGGCGCCTTTTTCTTTTCGCAGCAGAAAGTAGTCCTCGGTGTCATTGCCCAGCAAAAGCAGAATTTCGCTGACCATCAGGGTGTTGGCTGTAGCGGTGCGCTCCAGCCAGTCCATGTCCTTGCCGCAAAACTGTAAATTGTCGGCCAGCACCTGCCCGTCCACCACAAAGGGGATGGTGGCCTGTGCCCGCTGGACGGCAATGCCCAGGTCCGAGAGGGTGGCCGGTTCCCTGGACGGCTTGAGGGCCACCGATAAGGTGCCGTTGGTCTCCACAATGGCGTAGGAGACATCCCGCGGGTCGTAAATGTCCTTGGCGCGCAGAGCTTCCAACAGATCGGCGGCGGACAGACGAAGCATCCGCAGAGCCTGCTGGTCAATCCGGCCGTTCTGAATGACGGTTTTGGGCCGGCCGGCCACCAGATTGGAAAAGCCCTGACTGTAGAAGCTGAGCACCGAGCTCAGCAGCTCCAGCAGCGCAATGAGAAACAGAGGGACCAGACTGGCGGTAATGGGCACCTCCTCCGACTCGATGGAAATGGAGGCAAGGTTGGAGATCAACATGGTGGAGACAAGCTCCTCGGGCTGCAATTCGCCCAGTTGGCGCTTGCCCATCAAACGCATGGCAAACAGAACGCACAGATAAATCAACAAGGTGCGGAAGATCAGCAGCTTCAAAGGGAACAGTCCTCCTTTTGGGTGGGAATGGGGGAGTATGAATCCAGGGCCTTTCGGGCATACTGGGTTTGCAATCAGAAAAGGACGGTGAAACTGTAGGGATGCAGCAGCTCACGACAAAACTCAGCGAGAACCTGGCGGCGCTTAATACCATGTTTGGCGCCTCAGCCGATTATTATGCAAAGCAGATCAGCATCTGCGGCTGTCCGGCGGCCATCCTTTTGTTTGATGGCATGGGAAGCCTTTCGTCCCTGTGGACCCTGCTGCTGGACGCAGTCAACCGAGAGGATCAGTTTACCGATTTTGAGGAGAACCCGGCCCCCGGCCAGCAGGTGTACGATTACCTGATGCACCATTCCGATCTGCCGGCCGAGAGTACCCCGGCGCGGACCCTGGACGATGTCATCATGCGGATGACGGCGGGATTTGCGGTTTTGCTGCTGGACGGGTGCGAACAGGGGATGGCCTTTGCGGTTCAGAACCTGAAATTTCGCTCGGTGGGGGAGCCCTCCGGGGAGGGAAATCTCCGCGGCAGCCGGGAGGGATTCTCGGACCTGCTGCGAATCAATCTGAGCCTGCTGCGGCGTCTGATCCGCAGCGAAAACCTGGTGATGGAGGTGGCCCAGGCGGACACCACCATGAAAACCGAATACGCCCTGTGCTATCAGCGGGATAAGGCGGACGCCCAGATGGTGGCCAGGGTGCGGGAGATTCTGAAGGAGGCCAGGCCCGAGCTGCTTTTGGATTCCAGTTACTTTGTGCCATGGCTGCTGCCGGTGCGCTACCGGCTGTTCACCCCGGTCAGCTACACTGAACGGCCCGCTGTGGCGGCCGCCAAGCTCTGCGAGGGAAAAATCCTGATTTTGGTCAACGGCAGCCCGTCGGCCATGGTTCTCCCGGCCCTCTTTGCAGAAAATTTCGAGTGCCTGGATGATTACGCCACCACGGCGTTTTTCTCCTCCTTCATCCGCATTTTGAAATACGTGTCCTTTTACCTGACCATTTTTCTGCCGGGGATCTTTGTCTGCCTGGCGGTCTACCTGCCCGAATTGATCCCGCCCCAGCTCCTCTCCAAGATTGCCGCCGCCGAACAGGGGACGCCGCTGCCTCTGTTTGCCGAGATGGTGATGGTGATTCTGATTCTGGAGCTCATCCGGGAGGCCGGCCTGCGGATGCCACAGTCGCTGGGCCATTCGGTCAGCCTGGTGGCGGCCCTGATTATAGGGGACGCCGCCGTGGCCGCCGGGCTGATGAGTACGCCGGTCATCCTGACCGCCTGCATCACGTCGGTGGCGCTGTTCATCACCCCGTCCCTCTATGAACCGGCCACCTTGCTGCGGCTGATGGTTGTGACGGCCGCCGGGCTGGCTGGTCCGGTGGGACTGGCGGGAGTTTTTCTGGTGTTTCTGTTCAGTCTGTCGGAAGTGGCGGCCATGGGGGTGCCTTATCTGGCACAGCATCCGTTCCCTCATAAACCGCTGGCCGACGATGGCGTAATCCGGCGGGACTACCGGCAGATGTCCCGCCAGCCCTTCAACATCTGGCAGAGGAGGGGATGAGATGCAGCAGGAACAAGACAGAGGATTCTCTCTTTCTGCGCTGGGGCTGGGCCTGGTAACGGCATCCCTGGCCGAATGTTTCTACAGCTCCGCCGGGGCCTATGGGGCCCGCAGCATTCTTTTGCTGGGATTTTTGAGTACGGCGGGGCTGGCCGCCGCCGCAGGGCTGTTTGCGGCTCTGGCTGAAAAGTTTGATCTGTTCAGCGGTCAGGGCTTTTTGCCCAAGCTGGCAGGGTGGGGCTTTTTTGCCTGGTTTGCCCTGGAGACCGGCCGCACCATAGCTGCTGCGCAGATCGTCTGCCGGGAACATTTTGGTTCCAACGCCCTGATCGCTGTGCTGCCGGTTCTGCTGTTGGTTTCATGGCAGATGAACGGCAGCGCCCTGGACCGCTCGGCCCGGGCCATCTGGTGGCTGCTGGCCGCCGGGATTCTGGCCTGTCTGGCGGGTCTCTGGGACCAAATGTACTGGCACCGGCTCTTTGGGGCAGAGGACCCCTCGCTGTGGGCGGACGGCTGGCCCAAAATCTTGATTTACCCGGAATACTTTGCCCTGCCTCTCCTTTGCCAGGGGAAAAAGGTGCGCCGCGGCGCCCTGCTGCCGTTCTGGAGTTATGCCGTACAGGCCGGCTATGCTTTTGTGCTGGAACTGGTGTTGGGTCAGGCTGCCGGGCCGGACTATTCCGGTCTGGAGTTGCTGCGGGCCTGGGCACTGGGGTATTTTTCCCGTTTGGATGCGCTGCTGCTGTTGCTGTGGCTGGCGGCGGCTCTGTGGAGGATTTGTCTGTTGGCTTTTGTGCTGCGCACGCTTTGGCAGCGCAACAGCGGAATGGAAAAGAATGCCTGCATCAGGAATCAAAACAAGGGAGCACAAACGTGAGAAAGAAAAGTAATTCCAAGGCCGGGGCAGGCCGCCGGATTCGGCGCACTTGTGCCGCCTATCTGCTGGCCGCATCGGCGGTCGCTTTGGGCTGGCTGTACAACAGCCTCCCCGATCACATTCTTCTGGAACCGGGGCAGGCTCTGCAGTTGCCCCGTTTTGCCTATATTGAGCCCTTGGGCAGCGGCAGCACCCGGAACGTTGTCAGCACCCAGACGGTGGGCAGCTATCAGACCACCCTGTCCATTGGGGGGGTATTCCCGGTCAAAACCGTACAGGCGGTCATCACGCCCCGGCGGACCGTCACCGTCTGCGGCACCCCCTTCGGAGTGAAGATGTTCTCGGAGGGAGCTCTCGTGGTGGGCTTTACCGACATCACAGACGCCAATGGCACACCGGTCAACCCCTCCAAAGAGGCGGGCCTGCGGCTGGGTGACCGGGTGATCTGCATAGGGGACACCAATACGGAGAGCAACGACCAGGTGAAAGCTGCCCTGGAGGCGGCTGCCGGCCAGCCGGTTCGGGTGGTCTATGTCCGAAACGGCGAACAGCAGCAGACTACCCTCACCCCATGCTGGGATTCGCTGGCAGGGGAATGGCGTGCCGGCATGTGGGTGCGGGATTCTTCCGCCGGCGTGGGCACCCTGACCTTTATTGATGAGGAAAATGAGGTGTTCGCCGGTCTGGGCCACTCCATCAGCGATGGAGATACCGGCCAGAGCATTGCTCTGCGCAGCGGCGAAATTGTCCCCTGTGAGATTGTAGGCTGCACCATTGGCACCGCCGGCAGCCCCGGCGAGCTGAAAGGCAAGTTCATTGGCAGCCATGCTGTGGGCACCATTGCCATCAATGGCGAGAACGGCGTCTATGGTGAAACCCGCTCTGCCTTTGCAGGGCAGGAGATGGAAGTGGCCTTTGCACAGGAAGTGGTCACCGGCCCGGCCCAGATTCTGACCACCACCCTGGGCCAGACCGCCAAGCTCTATGACGTGGAGATTGAAAAGGTCTCCGATGCCGAGTCGGTCCGCAATATGGTGATTCATGTGACCGATCCGGACCTTTTGTCTGAAACCGGCGGCATCGTTCAGGGAATGAGCGGCAGCCCCATCATCCAGAATGGCCGTCTGGTGGGGGCGGTAACCCATGTTCTGGTGAACGATCCCACCCGCGGCTACGCCATTTTTGCAGAGACCATGCTGAGCCAGGCCGAACAGCTGGCCGATTGAGACTGACATATCCAAGACCGTCCAAGCCTTTTGCGGCTCGGCGGTCTTTTTTGCTGGGGATGGACACGCAGTTCTAAACAGACAGGCTGTCCCATATAGTGTGGTAACCCGGACAGACCGGGGCGGCGGCCAAAGGCGCGCCGGGGAGGAAAACACCATGGAAGCATACAAACAGGCTGTAAAGGCTCTGCCCGGCTATTTGGCGGAGCCGCTGGGCGCAGTCAGACCAGAGATGGCGGGCCGGGTGCATGAGGTGCGCCTGCGGGTAGGCTGTCCGGTCTGGCTGAACATCGGGGGAGCTCTCTGCCCGGCTCAGCAGCTGTCCGGCTGCCCGTCCGGGCTGCAAAACCTGCGTCCCACCCAGGCCCAGATGGAGGAAATTCTCTATACGCTCTGCGGGGGTTCGGTTCATACCCATCAAAATGAGCTGGCCGAGGGCTATCTGACGCTGCCCGGCGGGCATCGGGTGGGCGTGGGAGGGCGGTATCTCTCTCATCCCCAGGAAGGGGTGGTGTTGCAGGAGGTGCATTCCCTCAACATTCGGATTGCCCGGATCAAACAGGCTGTTCTGCCGTCCCAGCTCACCCAGATGCTGAACGGGCATTTCACCGGTCTGCTGGTGTCCGGCGAACCGGACAGCGGCAAAACCACTCTGCTGCGGAGCATCGCTTCCTTTTTGGCGGGGCTGGGAAAAGCTGTTTCGGTGATTGATGAGCGGGAGGAACTCTGGCCAGCGGCGCAAAACATCAGCCGGCCGCCGGTGGATTTTGTGGCGGGCCTGCCCAAGGAACAGGCGGTTCAGATGGCATTGCGCACCTTGGCGCCGCAGGTTATTCTGCTGGATGAGCTGGGCGGCATGGAAGAAGTGCGCGGCCTGGAACAGGGCTTTTTCAGCGGCGTGGATTACATAGCCAGCCTCCACGCCTCCAGTCTGGAAGAAGCTCTCTGCCGTCCCCAGGTGACTTACATGAAGGAACAGAAGATGCTGCGGGCCATCGTCCAGCTGGCAGGCAGACAAGCCCCGGGACAGATTGCCGGGGTGTATGCCTTATGAGCGGCGCGGTGTTTCGCCTGACGGCGGCCGTACTTTTGACGGTGGGAGGATTCTGTGTGGGGGAGGCCCGGCGGCAGAAGCTCACCGCCCGGAGGCGCGCACTGGAAGCGGTCTTGGAACTGCTGACCCGCCTTCGACAGGAAATTGCCTATCGCCGTACCGACCTGAACCGGCTTTATGCCGTTCTCGCGGCAGGGTGCAGCCCCGGCGGTCCGCTGGAGAAGGTTTTTCGCGATGCAGAAGGCTTTGGACAGATGCAGCCGCCCTCCACCCTTCGGGAAGAGGAAGCCGCCTGTTTTGCCGCCTGTTTTGGCGGTCTGGGCCATGCCGACGCCAAACAGGAGTGCGCCCGTCTGGACTATTACCGGGAACGCTTTGATGGTTTCCTGAACCAGGCCAGGGAGGAGGAACAGCGTTCCGCCAGCCTGGACCGGCGGCTGGGCCTGGCGGTGGGGGCGATGCTGGGGCTGTTGGTGCTGTAAAGGAAACGGCAAACGAAAAGGAGATGAAGGGCTTGGAGATCGACCTCGTGTTTAAGATAGCCGCCATAGGGATCATTGTAGCGGTCCTCAACCAGCTGCTGATCCGTTCGGGCCGGGAGGATCAGGCCATGATGACCACCCTGGCCGGATTGGTGGTGGTTTTGTCCATGCTGGTGCAGCAGATCAGCGACCTGTTTGTGACCATCAAGTCCCTCTTTGCCCTCTAGGGCTGCGGCAATGATGGAGAGTCTGCTGCCCACTCTGGGCCTGGCGGTTGCCGCGGCGCTCCTGTATGGCCTGCTGTGCAGGCAGGCCCCCGCCTTTGCCATGCTGCTGTCGCTGGCGGCAGGCGTGGTGATTCTGGGACGCCTTGTATTCTTTTTGCAGGGGATGATTGCAGGGCTGACGGCCCTGGCCGGACGGGTGGATGGGATAGCGTTTTCCAGTTTGCTGCGCTGTGCAGGCGTCCTGCTCCTGACCGATTATGCCTGCACCATCTGCAAGGAGGCCGAAGCTGAGGTCCTGGCCTGGTGTACGGCGTTTGCGGGCCGGGTGCTGACCCTGGCGGCGCTCTGGCCCCTGCTGGAGGAGGTCTGTGGAATGATATGGGAATTGACCGGTTGAAACGCACCATCCTTGCCGGGGCGTTGGCAGTGATGATGGTGGTTGGTTCTCCGGCGGCGGCCCGGGCGGCCGGGACACAGGACGGACAGGCCTTGCTGCCGGGCAGTGAGAGCTGGCAGCCCTATCTGGACGACGCCCCTGTGGAGATGGAGGATTTTGTGGAGGACCCGCTGGACGCGGTGCGCCGGCTTCTTCCGGGGGATATGATGCGGACTGTGCGGGACTCGGTGGGCAGCTATGCCCAGGTTTTTCTGTTTCTGCTGCTGGTGATGCTTATATCCTTTTTTCTGGGGGAGGACAAGGCCGATCTGCTGGACCTGGCCGCTGCGGGAGGCAGCGCACTGCTGTGCTGGACGGCTCTGGCTGCGCTGGCAGAAACGGTCTGTGAAAAGCTGGACAGCTGGCGGGTCTTCCTGCTGGGATTTGTGCCGGTTTACGAGGGAGTCTTGCTGGCGGGGGGAGAGGCCACCGCGGCCGCCGCGGCGGGAGGGCTCTTTCTCTCCGGATTGTGCCTGCTGACCCAGCTTCTTTGCAGCTGGGTGCCGCCCCTTCTGCACTGTTATCTGGCCCTGAGTACGGCCTGCTGCATCAGTACCGAGGCGGCGCTGTCCGCTGCCTGCCGCGGGGTGGGGAGACTGTTCCGCAAAGGGCTGAGTTGGGCTGGACGGGCTTTTGGAGCGCTTTTAGGCCTGCAAAGGATTTTTACTTGTCAGCTGGATCGGACCAGTCAACAGCTGGGGCAGCTGCTGACCGGCACGGTGCCCATCATCGGCCAGAGCCTCAGTGACGCCGCCAGCACCGTCCTGAGCGGCATCCAGCTGCTCAAGAGCGGGCTGGGCTTTGCGGCCATCGCTTTTCTGGCGGCAGAGTTCCTGCCTTTGTACATGATTCTGATGGTCCATGCGGTGCTGCTCTTTGGCTGTGAGATGCTGTGCAGCGCGGCAGGGATCGGCCGCTGTGCCGCCCTGTTCAACTGCCTGCGGGAGGCCGTGCAGGGGCTGGCGGCGGCCACAGCCCTTGTTTTTGGGATTGCAGTGCTGGGAACAGCGCTGCTGTTTATGGTGGGAGGTGGCTGAGATGCAGCAGCTCAAGACAGCGGTGGCGGTGTTTTGCACCGCCTGCATCTGCGCCGAGCTGGTGGGCCGGCTGCTGGGAGACGTCTGGGGCCGCCAGTGCATAAAGGCCGCGGCGGGGCTATATATTCTAGTAGCCCTTTTTCATGCCCTGCCCAGCATTCGGGCCGGGGTGGCCTCCTTTGCGCCGCCCGATGTGCCGGCCGCGAGCTTTGGCACCATGGAGGATGTTGTCCTGCAGCAGACCCAGCGCAGCCTTGCTGACCAGTTGGAAGCACAGATTGCGGAGGAGACCGGTCTGGCTGTGACTCTGGATATTGTGCTGGCGTCCACACAGACCGGTGTACAGGTGGTGCGGGCGGAAGTGTCCGCCCCCGCCGGGACCACCCCGCAGGACCGCACTGCCGTGCAGGAGCTGCTCTGCAACACGCTGGAAACCGGGACGGAAGCCATTGCCTGGACCGGACAGGCGGAAGGAGGGTGAACGCAATGGCCCTGCAGGAACGTTTGACAGGCTGGATGAAAGGGGCAAGAGAAAAGCCCCGGGCCGCCTCTCTGGCTGTCCTACTGGGGATCGCTGCCATGCTGCTGATCCTGCTGAGCGAGTTGTGGCCCGCGTCCGACGGTCCCGCCGCCCCGCCCGGAAGGGAGACGGTGCAGACCGCGGACTCCTACCGGGCCAGCCTGGAAAACCAGCTGGCCGCCCTGATCGAACAGATCAACGGGGCAGGCGAGACTACCGTCATGATTACACTGGAAAGCGGGGAGGAGAGGATCTATGCAACGGATACCCAGACCGGCGGGGACCAAAGCCAGCAGACCCACGTCCTGCTGGAGGACGGCACCGCTCTGGAGGAGACGGTCTATCTGCCCACCGTCTGCGGTGTGGCGGTTGTCTGTGACGGAGGAGGCGACGTGGGGGTGGAAGCGCGGATCACCGCGCTGGTTTCCGCACTGCTGGATGTGCCGTCCAACCGGATCTGCGTGGAGCAGCGCAGCTAGTACATTTTGAGCACAAATATCCCGCGCCGGTATTGCCCCGGTGATGCCTGCATATTCTTCTGCAAATGCGAAAACTGCAACAAACCTGAGGGAGGAACCATTGTATGAGAAGTATGGCTAAAAATACCCGCCGTGCCACTGCTGTGACGCTGGCTGCCGCGCTGGCGGTGGCCTGTTACCTGAACTGGCAGTATGCCCGGACCGATATGGACACCTTGGCGGTGGAGACCGCCGCCGCGGCCACCTCCTCCGCATCGTCGGCGGCGTCGGATTCTTCGTCCTCCAGCTCGGGGCAGGTGACCGACGCTCTGCTCACTGAGGCCGAGGCCGCATCGGCTGCCAACAAAAATTATGGCGAGGCCCAGCTGGTCAGCGTGGCCAACGACACTGGCAGCCAGTTCTTTGATGAAGCCCGCCTCAAGCGGGAAAAGGCCCATGACGAGGCCCTGGACACCATCCAAAAGACCCTCAAAAATTCCTCCCTGTCCGACGCCGAGAAGGCGGAGTACACCGCACAGATGACTGCCAATCTGGAGGACATCAATGCTGAAAATGAGATCGAGACCCTCATCAAGGCCAAAGGCTTTGCCGATTGCCTGTGCTTCCTCCAGTCGGGGCGGGCCGATCTGACGGTGATGACCTCGGGGGAGGCTCTGACAGCGGCCCAGGTGGCACAGATCCGGGATATCGTCATGAGCAAGAGCAACGTGACCGCCCAGAACATCACGGTGGTGGAGGTGAAGTAAAAATCACCTTTCTGCCGAAAGGGCACGTTCCAGCGCGATACAGACCGGCATAAAGAGAAGCTTTTGGCAGTCAGTCCAATTTCAAAATACATTTTTGATGGTCTGAGTGTTGTGAAAATGAAAAAAGGATGGTATAATAACTGCAGAATGGTTCATTGCCCCCAAAATCCGGACAGCGCCCAGCAGGCGGGATGCCGGCTGGCGCCGGGAGCCGCGGCGAAAGCTGTGGTGCGGGGCAGAACAAAACAAAGGCCGGGGTGTGCAGTAGCCTGACACAAGCAACAGCATTCAATCGAGCCGGAATGAACGGAGGACCGTAGAATGGATATGCAGAACATGGATCTTATGGGCGGGAGCCTTCAGATTTCTACCGACGTCATCGCCAAGATCGCCCGCTGTGCAGCAATGGAGATTGACGGGGTGGCTGATGTTTCCTGCGGCAGACAGCAGAGCAAAAAGGCCAAGGAGCTGCTGGAGATCGTCAACATTCAGTCGCCGGTCACGGTGGAAATGCGGGAAGGCACGGCGGACATCACCCTGAACCTGATCGTCCGCTTTGGCACCTGCGTTCCGGTCATGGCCGAAAAGGTCCAGAAGAACGTGAAGAACGCCGTCCAGAACATGACGCGGGTCACGGTCAGCCGGGTCAACCTGATCATTGCAGGCCTTGCCGCCGAGCAGGCGGACGCAGCCGCTGAATAACCCCAAAATAGAATCAAACCAGAAAAACCGGCCTCTCTGCAGGTGCGTCCTGCAGAGAGGACTTTGATGTTGTGAGAGGAATACTATGGAAAATCTGATGCCTCGCCGCCAGGCCCGCGAGAATGCGTTCCTGCTGGCCTTTTCTCAGACGTTCGGCGAGCTGCCCCTTGATGAGGCGCTGGAAGCCAACCGTGAAAATGATGAGGAGCATCCGGTGGATGCCTTTGGCGCCTGCCTGCTGCGCACCTACTATGACCACTCGGCCGAAGTGGATGACCTGATCCGGGATCATCTGCGGGGCTGGGCCATGGAGCGCATTCCCCGGGTGAGCATCACCATCCTGCGCCTGGCAATTGCCGAGATGCTGTATGGTGAGGAGCACAAGCCCAGCGTTGCCATCAACGAGGCGGTGGAGCTCACCAAGAAATACGGCGCAGAAGAGGACTATCAGTTCGTCAATGGCCTGCTGGGCAGCGTTGCCCGTGAGTCCGGCCTTGTCGATGAGGACATCGACGCACAGGAGGAGCCTGCAAAGTCGTGAGCTATACACTGGGCATTGATACCAGCAACTATGCGACCTCTCTGGCTGTTTTTGATACAGCCGGGGAGGTTGTTTGCGCAAAAAAGCGTTTTTTGCCGGTGAAAGAGGGCCAGCTGGGGCTGCGCCAGAGCGACGCACTCTTTCATCACACCGCCGCCCTGCCCGGAATGCTGGCAGAACTGGGAACGGAATTTGACCTGACCCAAATTTCTGCGGTGGGCGTCTCCGAAAAGCCCCGCCCGGTGGAGGGCAGCTATATGCCCTGTTTTCTGGCGGGGGTCAATGCCGGGCAGGCCTTTGCCCTGGCCCGGGACATTCCCCTGATTCGCACCACCCACCAGCAGGGCCATGCTGCCGCGGCGCTGTTCGCCGCGAAAGGGGCGGAACTGTTCGACCAAAAAGTGCTGCTGTTCCATATTTCGGGGGGCACCACCGATCTGCTCCTCTGCGACCAGGTCCGGCAGATTGAGCTTTTGGGCTCCAGCAGTGACCTGTATGCAGGCCAGGCGGTGGACCGCCTGGGGGTGAAATTGGGGTTTGCGTTTCCGGCCGGGGCCGAGGTGTCCCGGCTGGCGGCCTCTTGTGAGGAGGAAATCAAACCGAAATCTTCCGTCAAGGGGATGACATGCAGCCTTTCGGGGCTGGAAAACCAGTGCACCGCCCTGCTGGACCAGGGCCGCAGCCCGGCCTATGTCTGCAAGTACTGCCTGCTCTGCGTGGCCGATACGGTGGTCAAAATGACCCGTGCCGCCCTGAAGGTCTATCCCGACCTGCCGGTGGTCTGCGCCGGCGGCGTTATGAGCAGCGGGATCATTCGGGAATGGGTCCAGAGACGCCTGCCGGCTGTGATGTTTGTGCCGGCTCAGTTTGCAAGCGACAACGCCATGGGCGTGTCCATGCTCGCCGCCCGGGAGGCTGGTTTATGGCTGAAGTAATCACCGTCACCGCCCTGAATCGCTATGTGAAAACCCTGCTGGACCGCAACGACATACTCTATGACCTCGCCCTCCGGGGCGAGATCGCCAATTTTGTCCAGAACGCCAAGAGCGGCCACTGCTATTTTTCTCTGCGGGACGGCCAGTGCAGCGTCAAGGCGGTGATGTTCCGCTCGGACGCCCAGCGGCTGGCTTTTCGACCCCAGGAGGGAATGCGGGTGGTGGTCCGCTGCCGCGTGACCCTGTATGAGCGGGACGGTGCCTTTCAGGTCTATGTCAACGCCATGTTTCCCGATGGAATCGGGGAGGCCCAGCTGGCTTTGGAACAGCTCAAGGCCAAGCTGCAGGCCGAAGGTCTTTTTGCCCCGGAACACAAAAAGCCGCTGCCGGCGTTCCCGGAGCGGATCGGCCTTGTCACCAGCCGGACCGGCGCCGCGCTGCAGGACATCAAAAACGTCATTGGCCGCCGGTGGCCTGCGGTGCGGCTGATTCTCTGCCCGGTGAATGTCCAGGGATTTGAGGCGGCGGAGGAAATTGCCGCTGCCATCGGCCGGCTGGACCGGTTGGGCGTGGATGAGATCCTGGTGGCCCGGGGCGGCGGCAGCCGGGAGGACCTGTGGGTGTTCAATGCCGAGGTCATCGCCCGGGCAGCTTACCGCTGCAAGACTCCCCTTATCAGTGCCATCGGCCACGAGATTGACTACACCATTTTGGACTTTGTGGCCGATTGCCGCGCCCCGACGCCCTCGGCTGCCGCCGAGCTTGCTGTGCCCGACCGGGAGGAGCAGAAGCGGCATTTGTGGGAAATCCAAAGAAATATGCATAAAAATATGCAAAAACGCCGGGAAATATGCTATACTAAATGCAAAGACTGTGCAGATGCCCTGGCCGGTGACTTGCCGCGGCGAAAACTGTACGCAGGTAAAACAGATCTTGCGGCATTGGGTGAGGCACTGCGCACCAACAGCCGCATATGCTGGAAGGACAAAAACCGTCAGCTGGCCCACGCGGTCCAGCTGACCGCATCTTTGAGTCCTTATCAGGTGTTGGCCCGTGGCTACGGAATGGTGGCCGGCGCGGATGGCAAAATCCGTCCGGCGGACCAGCTGGTGGAAGGGGAGACCATTCAGCTCATCACCGCCCATCGCCGGGCCCAATGCCTTGTCACAGCAGTGGAGGAAACCGATGAAAGCACCCAAAACATTTGAAGAAGGCATGTCCCGACTGGAAGATATCCTTGCCAAGATGCAGAGCGAAGAAACCACCCTGGCCGACTCGGTGAAACTCTATGCCGAGGCTGCCGGCCTGGTGGAATACTGCAGCCGGACGCTGGGCAAGGTATCCCTGCAGATCGACGAGATAGACGGCCGGCTGGCGGCCGCGGAAAAGGCCCAGAACGGGCTGGATGTGGAAAGAGACGTGGAGGAACAGACATGAATTACCAGGAGCAGTATGATGCTTACCTAGCCCGGGCGAAACGGGCGCTGGAGGACGCCTGCCGGCGGTATTTGCCGGCCGAGTCGCAGGTTTGCCAGGCAGCCCGCTACAGCCTGATGGGCGGCGGCAAACGGGTGCGGGCAGTGCTGGTGCTCAGTGTCTGCGATATGCTGGGCGGCGACGATGCAGCGGCGGAACAGTTTGCCGCCGCGGTGGAGATGCTGCACTGCTATTCTCTGATCCATGACGATCTGCCCTGCATGGACGACGACGACCTGCGCCGCGGTCGCCCTTCCTGCCACAAGGCGTTTGGAGAGGCGACGGCGCTGCTGGCCGGAGATGTTCTTTTGACTGAGGCCTTTGAGGCGGTGGCGCAGGCTCCCGCCTCGCCGGAGGTCTGCATCCAGGCGACCTGGGCTCTGGGAGCTGGTGCAGGCAGCCGCGGCATGGTCTACGGCCAGGAGCTGGATTTGAAGTATGAGGTTCTGGACACCACCGAGAGCCAGCTGCTTCAGATCCACCGCAACAAGACCGGCGCCCTCATCAATGCGGCCGTCCAGATGGGCGCCGCAGCAGCCGGCGCCGACGCTGCCCAGCGGGAGGCGCTGGAACAGTATGCGTTTGGCCTGGGGCTGGTGTTCCAGATCATCGATGATATCCTGGATGCCACCGCCACCACTGAGCAGCTGGGCAAACCGGCCGGCAGTGACCAGGCCAACGGCAAGACGACCTTTGTGACCCTCTATGGCGCGGACGGCGCCATGACTCTGGCACAACAGGTCAATCAGGACACATGCGAGGCCGTACATACGGCCTTTGGCGAAAAGGCAGCGTTCCTGGAACAGCTGGCAGTAGCCATGCTGGAGCGGCGCAGCTGATTTTTGCTGCAGAAAAAATGATTTAGGAAAAGAAGGGAAGCGGACGATGGAATTGATTCGAAACATTTTGTCTTGGAATGAGATCCTGACCGTCTCGATTCTGGGCTGGCTGACAGCCCAGCTGCTGAAAACCACCATCAGCTCTATTTTGGCAGGCAAACTGCAGCTGGAGCGTATGGTAGGGGACGGCGGCATGCCCAGCGCCCACAGCGCGACGGTCTGTGCCATGGTGGTGGCCACCGGCCGGATCGAGGGGGTGCACTCCTCTCTGTTTGCCATTGCATGCGTGATCGCCATCATCACCATGCACGACGCCATGGGCGTCCGTCATGAGACCGGCGAGCAGGCCAAAGTCCTGAACAACATCATCGAGATGTGGCTGGAGGAGGGCGAGCGCCATTCTCCCTTCCTGCAGAACATGCACCTGAAGGAAATGGTGGGCCACACCCCCCTGCAGGTCTACGCAGGCATGATCGTCGGGGCAGTTGTGGGTTTTTTGTATCCGCTGTCCGTGATGGTCGGTTAATGGAAACAACAGAGAGTTAGGTGACGATAGGATGGATACACCTCTGCTGGATGCGATTACAGGTCCGGAGGACGTCAAACAGCTGAGTGAGACGCAGGTGGTCCAACTGTGCGAGGAGATCCGCTGCTTCCTGGTGGACAGCGTTCTGCGCACCGGCGGGCACCTTGCCTCAAATCTCGGCACCATTGAGCTGACGGTGGCCCTGCATCGGGCGCTCAACTCGCCCCAGGACAAAATTGTCTTTGATGTAGGGCATCAGTGCTATACTCATAAGCTTCTTACCGGCCGCAAGGCCGGCTTTGCCCATCTGCGGCAGCTGGATGGGATTTCCGGCTTTCCCAATCCTCGGGAGAGCGTCCACGATTCCTTCATCGCGGGCCACGGCAATACCGCGCTTTCCCTGGCAATAGGTATGGCCTGGGCCAAAAAGCTCAAGGGTGAGCCGGGCTGGGTGGTGGCCGTCATCGGAGACGGCGCTTTCACCGGCGGCATGGTCTACGAGGGAATGAATAACATTGCCTCCCTGAACAACCTGATGGTCATCCTGAACGACAACAAGATGTCCATCTCCAAAAACGTGGGGGCAATGGCCCGGTATCTGACCCACCTGCGGGCCAATCCCAAGTATTTCCGGATGAACCGCCATTTGAGTGATACCCTCAGTGAGATCCCGGTGGTGGGGCCGCCCCTGCGGGCATTCCTGCGCCGGACAAAAACCATCATCCGGCGGTCCATGTACGATTCCACCATGTTTGAGGACATGGGGTTCCAGTACCTGGGCCCTCTGGATGGCCACAACGTCCGGGAACTGGAACAGACCATGCGGAACATCATGGTCCGCTCAGGGCCGCTTTTCCTCCATGTGGTCACCACAAAAGGGAAGGGCTACCAGCCGGCGGAAGAGAACCCCGGTGAATACCATGGCGTTTCCGGGGCCAAACCGGGCGTCATTCCGGACCCCGAGGTGGCTGCACCGGCATCCTTCTCCACCATTTTCGGAAAGGCCCTGTGTGAAGCAGCCGCAGCTAACTCCAAAATCTGCGCCATCACCGCAGCCATGAAGTATGGCACCGGGCTGCAGTTCTTTGGCCATGCGTATCCGAATCGCTTCTTTGATGTGGGCATGGCGGAACAGCATGAGATCACCTTTGCGGCTGGCCTTGCCAGCCAGGGGATGATCCCGGTGGCAGCCATTTACTCCACCTTCTTGCAGCGGGCCTATGACCAGATCATCCACGATGTGGAACTGCTGAAGGTCAAGGTTCTCTTTGCCATTGACCGGGCCGGCCTGGTGCCGGCGGACGGGGAGACCCATCAGGGTGTTTACGACCCGGCTTTCCTGAGCCAGATTGGCATTCCCACCTATTCGCCTTCCAATTACGCTGAGCTGCGCTATTGGCTGATCAAACTGCTGGGCCAGGATTTCACCGGCCCCCAGGCCATCCGATATCCCCGGGGCGGGGAAGCGGACGTTCTGGCACAGTATGGCTGCACCGGCCGGGAGTATGATTTCCTGATCAACTCGCCGGAGGCCCGGGCCGTTCTGGTCAGCTATGGCAGCGAAGTGGAGGATGTCCTGGCCGCCGGCAGCCATTTGGAGGCGCGTGGCATTCCCTGCAGCGTCTGCAAGCTTGTAAAGATATTCCCCTTTACAGATGATTTTCTGCATGATATCGAACGATTTGGCGTGATTCTGTTTGCAGAAGAGTGCGTCCAGCGCGGCAGCATCGGGGAACAGCTGGTGTCCTGCCTCGCGGAACGCGGATGGCATGGCACCTTTATCCACCGGGCGGTGGATAACAACAAGCTGACCCATGCCACCGTTCCCCAGATGAAAAAGATCCTGGGCCTTGACGAAGAACACCTGGTTCAGGATGTGGAGAAAGCCCTGACAGAGAAAAAGGAGCAGTAATCTTGAAAACTCGATTGGACCAATATCTGGTGCAGCACGGCCTGATCCAGAGCCGGGAGCGCGCCAAAGCGATGATTATGGCCGGCGTGGTCTATGTGAATGGCCAGAAGGCAGACAAAGCCGGCGACATGGTGAAAGAGGACGCCGTGGTGGAAGTGCGGGGCCATGATATCGGCTATGTGAGCCGCGGCGGCCTCAAGCTGGAAAAGGCCATGCAGGTGTTCCCCCTCAGCCCCAAGGGCAAGGTGTGTATGGACATCGGCGCATCCACCGGCGGCTTCACCGACTGCATGCTGCAGAACGGTGCCTCCAAGGTGTATGCGGTGGACGTGGGCTATGGCCAGCTGGCCTGGAGCCTCCGGACCGATCCCCGGGTGGTCAATATGGAGCGGACCAACATCCGCAATGTGACGCCCGACCAGCTGGAGGAGCCGGTGGAGTTTTTCAGTGTGGATGTGTCTTTCATCTCCCTGCACCATATCTTCCCGGTGGCGCAGGCGGTCACCACGCCGGACGCCATGGGCGTCTGCCTGGTAAAGCCGCAGTTTGAAGCCGGCCGGGAAAAGGTGGGCAAGAACGGCGTTGTCCGTGATCCCGCCACCCACAAAGAGGTCCTCCTCAACGCCATGGGCTATGCCGCCGCCAACGGCTTCGCGGTGCGCGGCCTGGACTTCAGCCCGGTGAAGGGACCCGAGGGCAACATCGAGTATCTGATGTTTGTGGAAAAGAGCACAGAACCCTGTACATTGGACGAGGAGGCTGCCGCCGCTGTGGTGGCGGCCAGCCACCAAACCCTCGACCGCTGACCGATTTTTACGGCAGCCCCAACCAGGAGGTGGGACCCTATGACGGTTTACATTGCCCCCAACACCGGCAAAAGCTCGGCCGGAGAAGTCGCTCTGCGGGCGGCTCAGATTCTTCAGACCCACGGCGCCGCCGTCCTGATGGATCAGGAGCTCCGCCCCAGCTGCAACATTGCCGGTGTGCAGTATCTGCCTTTTGCGGAATGCCTGGAAAATACCGATGTCATCCTGACCATCGGCGGCGACGGCACCATTCTCCAGGTAGCCAACCAGACCCTGAACTATCACAAGCCCATCCTGGGCATCAACCTGGGCCGGTGCGGCTTCCTGGCTACCTGCGAGGTGGACGAGCTGGAGGCCAAGCTCAGCGCGGTGGCTCATGGGCACTTCAACCTGGACACCCGGATGCTTCTGTATGTGCGGGTGCTGGGGGACGAGACCTGGGAGGGCCACGCCCTGAACGACGTGGTGGTGACCAAAGGCCGTCTGCAGCAGGCCATTGATTTCAGCGTTTACTGCGACGACATTCTGGTGGAACACTTCCGGGGCGACGGCGTCATCGTGGCAACCCCCACCGGGTCCACGGCCTATTCTCTGGCTGCCGGCGGGCCCATTCTGGATTCCCAGACCAAGGGCATTGTGGTCACCCCCATCTGCCCCCACAGTCTGGCCACCCCCGCCATGGTCTTTGCACAGGAGCGCAAAATCCACATTTGTGTGGGGCAGGTGGCCGATCATGAGGTGTTTATCAGCTGCGACGGCGACAACAATTACCCACTCCGGGCAGGAGCGACCGCCATGGTCCGCCTGTCGGATCAGGTCATTCAGCTGGTGACGTTCAGCAAGGCGGAACAGTTCCAGGCCATCGACCAGAAACTGCGCAGCAGGAGATAACAGACAGCTTTAAAGCTGCAGATCGGAACGAAAACGCTCACAGTTTATGTGAGGGTTGGTTTTGCGGGTGTTTTTGAGAGGAAAGGGCCCGGGCGGGGAGCTGTGTTGACCTTGCCCAGGCTCTGATGCATTCCAAGTGCAGAAATTCCCGCCGGAAGTTGATTTTGAACCGTTTGAAAAGTCTATGGTAGGTAAATGAGAAGGAGGCGGAATTCCCATGAGCCGCAAACCGCAGGAAGATACAAAAACCAGAACGGAACGGCTGCAGGCCATTCTTCGGCTGATCCGTGAACATCCCATCAGCCGTCAGGAAGAACTGCAGGAGTACCTGAACAAAGAGGGCTATGAGGTGACCCAGGCCACCATTTCCCGGGATATTCGGGAACTGTGCCTGGTGAAGGCTGCCACCGACGAGGGATACCGCTATGTGTCCAGCCACAGCGACCGGTATGACCCCAAAGTGCAGGAGCGCTTTGAGACCATTTTCCGGGAGTCGGTGCTGCAGGTGGACTATGCCGGCCATATTGTGATGATTAAGTGCTACTCCGGTATGGCCAATGCGGCCTGCCAGGTGTTCGACTCGATGCAGTGGAAAAATGTGGTGGGGTCGCTTTCGGGTGACGACACGTTTTTGGTGCTGGTCCGCTCCGAACGGGACGCCAAAAACATCAGCGCCGAGCTGGAACGCTATATTGTGCGCAAGTAAAAGTGGAAGATGAGGCATTGAAATGCTGAGCAGCTTGCAGATTGAAAATGTGGCCGTCATCCAGAAGGCCGATGTCCACTTTGAAAAAGGGCTGAACGTGCTGACCGGCGAGACCGGCGCAGGCAAGTCAATCCTGATCGATTCCATCAACGCCATCCTGGGCAATCGAACCTCCCGGGAGCTGGTGCGGTCCGGAGCCTCCAAGGCGGTAATCCGCGCAGCCTTTGAGGAGGTGCCTGCCGCCGTCCAGGACAGCCTGGAAAAAGCGGGGTATGAGCGCAGTGAAGAACTGCTCCTGACCCGTGAAATCACAGCCGATGGAAAGAGCAATTGCCGCATCAACGGGATGCCCGCCACGGCGGCCATCCTGCGGGAACTGTGCGGCGGGCTGATTAACATCAACGGCCAGCATGACTCAGTGGGCCTGCTCAACCCGGCGCACCACGAGGGAATTTTGGACGATTACGCCCAGAACCGCACCGAGTTTCAGAACTATTACAAAATTTACAAGGAGCTGATCGCCGTCAAGCGGGAGCTGGACAGCCTCATCACCGATGAGGAGGAAAAGCGCCGCAAGACCGATCTGCTCCAGTATCAGGTCAATGAAATTGACGACGCGGCTCTGACTGCCGGCGAGGAGGAAAGCCTTGAAAGCCGCCGGAAGGTTCTGGCCAATGCGTCCACCATTCGGGAACAGATTGCCCGGGCTTATGCCGCCCTTTCGGGCGGTGATGAGGCCGCCGGCGGGGTGGACCTGCTGGGAGAAGCCTCCAATGCCATGGACACGGCCGCTCAGCTGGACGAAAGTCTGGCAGATGGGGCCGGCCAGCTGTTGGATTTGTATTATACCGCCAAGGATCTGTCCGCCGATCTGGCCTCCCGCCTGGAGGACTACGAGAGCAACGACGGTGAGTTGGATGAAATCGAGCAGCGACTGGATCTGATCTATAAGCTCAAACGGAAATATGGCGACACGGTGGAGGATGTTCTGGCCTTTGGAGAAAAGGCGCGGGAGGAGCTGGAACGCATCCAGTTCTCCGAGGAACACCACCAGCGCCTTCAGGCCGAGAAGCTGCGGCTTTATGGTCTGGCACGGGAGGCGGCCGAAATTTTGACCCAGACCCGCCTGCGGGCCTTTGAAGATTTGAACCGCCGCATTTCGGATACTCTGGACTTTTTGAACATGCCGGGGGTCCGGCTGAGCCTCCGCCATAGCCGGGGGCCGCTGGCCAGCCACGGCCAGGACAGCCTTGAGTTTTACATTGCCACCAACCCCGGTGAGCCGCCCAAGCCTTTGTCCAAGATTGCATCGGGCGGTGAGCTGAGCCGCATCACCCTGGCCATCAAAAATGCTCTGGCTGACCGGGATGCCGTTCCTACCGTCATTTACGATGAGATTGACAGCGGCGTCTCGGGCAAGGCGGCAGGAAAAATTGGACAGGTTCTGCGGCAAAGTGCCAAAGGCCATCAAATTCTCTGCATCACCCATACCGCGCAGATCGCAGCTTTGGCTGACTGCCATATGCTGATTCAAAAGCGGGTGGAAGGGGATCGGGCCTATACCCAGGTGATGCCTCTGGATATTGAGGGCAGGGTGGACGCCCTGGCCCATCTGATCTCGGGCGACCATGTGACCGAACTTTCCCGCGCCAACGCCCGGGAGATGCTGGCCTTGGCGGAGCAGGAAGCAAAATGAGGGATTCCCGCGCGCCCGTATAAGAAGGAAAATGGAAGCCAATGAGTGGCCCCTTTGGGAGGGTCACTCTTTTTGTTTGTGCTCAAAAAACAAAACGGTCATTTTACCTCTTGACATTTGCGGATAGTTCCTTTACAATTAACACTTGTAAAGGCGTTGATGGGAACAAGTACCCTGATGCGCTCTGCCCAGAGAGGCCCCGGTTGGTGAAAGGGGCGTGCAGAGCCGCAGGCGAACTACCTCCCGGAGCTGCAGGCTGAACAGATGTTATCTCAGTAGGCCCCGCCGCGTGCGAGCGTTATAGACGCAGAGTGTACTCCTATACTCTGAGGGGGTTGCACTTGTGAGGCTGTCATCCGTGAGGGGGCAGCAAACAGAGGTGGTACCGCGAATTTCTCGCCCTCTGCCAATTTTAAGGTTGGCGGAGGGTGTTTCTTTTTGCCCTCTGCCCGAAGTGAGACACAGGAGGTATGTTTTCATGAAACTCTACGACGAACTGAAGGCCCGCGGCCTGGTGGCCCAGATCACCGATGAGGAGATCATCGACGTCATCAACGAGGGCAAAGCCACGTTCTACATCGGCTTTGACTGCACCGCCGATAGCCTGACCGCTGGCCACTTTATGGCCCTGACCCTGATGAAGCGTCTGCAGATGGCCGGCAACAAGCCCATCGCTCTGATCGGCGGCGGCACCACCATGATCGGCGACCCCTCGGGCCGCACCGATATGCGCAAGATGCTGACCAAAGAGGACATCGACCACAACGCTGCCTGCTTCAAAAAGCAGATGGAGCGCTTCATTGATTTCAGCGAGGGCAAGGCCCTGATGCTGAACAATGCCGACTGGCTGCTCAAGCTGAACTACATTGAGCTGCTGCGTGAGGTGGGCGCCTGCTTCTCGGTGAACAACATGCTGCGTGCTGAGTGCTACAAGCAGCGCATGGAGAAAGGCCTATCCTTCCTGGAATTCAACTACATGATCATGCAGAGCTACGACTTCTACTACATGTTCCAGCACTACGGCTGCAACATGCAGTTTGGCGGCGATGATCAGTGGAGCAACATGCTGGGCGGCACCGAGCTGATCCGCCGCAAGCTGGGCAAGGACGCCTACGCCATGACCATCACCCTGCTGACCGACTCTCAGGGCAAGAAGATGGGCAAGACCGCCGGTAATGCCGTCTGGCTGGATCCCAACAAGACCAGTCCCTTCGAGTTCTACCAGTACTGGCGGAATGTGGGCGATGCAGATGTCATGAAGTGCATCCGCATGCTGACCTTCCTGCCGCTGGAGCAGATCGATGAGATGAGCACCTGGAAGGATCAGAAGCTGAACGAGGCCAAGGAGATCCTGGCCTATGAGCTGACCAGCATGGTCCACGGCAAGGAAGAAGCCGAGAAGGCCCAGGATGCAGCCCGTGCTCTGTTCAGCGGCAACGCCGCCGACACCGAGCATATGCCCACCACCGTTCTCTCGGCTGAGGACCTGACCGACGGCAGCATCGGCATCCTGACCCTGATGGTCAAGGCCGGTCTGGCCGCCTCCAATGGCGAGGCCCGCCGTCTGGTGACCCAGGGCGGTGTCCTGGTCAACGGCGAGAAGGTGGCTGCTCCCACCGCCAGCTTCACTTCCGATCAGCTGGCCGAGGGCCTGGTGATCAAGAAGGGCAAGAAGGTCTACCACAAGATCACCCTGTAAGTGTAAGCTGCCGCGACCATAAAAATCATAAAAGAGGAATCTGTCCTGTGCCTCAAAAGTGCAGGATGGATTCCTCTTTTTCATATTTGCAGCACGAAAAGAAGCGGCGCCTTGCCCCGGCCGCAGATGGGCAGGGGAGACGCCGCTTGTTGGAACCTATGAACAGGGGATGACATGCGGGAAGCGGGGCTCCGAAAAGCCCCGCCTCCACAATGAAAGATCCCTACACCACAAGGAAGCCTTATTTAACCAGGACAACATCCTGTCCCTGGGTAACCTTGCCGGTTGCGATGGGCTCGACGCTGGTGAAGTCATCGGTGTTGGTGACAACCACCGGAGTGGTCAGCTTGTAGCCTGCGGCCGAGATGGCAGCCATATCAAACTTCAGCAGCAGCTGACCCTTCTTGACCTTGTCGCCGACCTTGACCTTGGGCTCATAGCCCTTGCCCTTGAGCTCGACGGTGTCCATGCCCACATGGATCAGAATTTCGATGCCGTTGTCGCCCATCATGCCCACAGCGTGGCTGGTCTCGGCGACCTGCTCGATGGTGCCGTCAAAAGGAGCCACCACTTCGCCCTTGGAGGGCTCGATGGCGCAGCCCTTGCCCAGAGCTTCGCTGGAGAAGACGGGGTCATCGATCTCGCTCAGAATGCGCATTTCACCTTCCAGGGGAGAGTAGATGATCTTATCGCCGGCAGGTGCGGCGGGTTTTGCAGCGGGTGCGGGTGCAGCCTCTTTTTTGTGGAACAGATTGGAAAAGAATCCCATAAAGCTTTTCTCCTTATCATTGCCAGATTTGCTGTATGGATGATATAATTCATCCGGAAAACAGCTTATTTCATATGCAATTCTACCACATTTTTCAGTGATTTACAGCAGAAAAGGCCATAAGATTTAGATTTCGTGAATCAGCCTAAAAGAATGTGGATTTTTTTGTAAAAATCAACCATTGACAAGCCGGCGACTGTTTTACAGCTCGTAGGCCTGGCGCAGAGCCTCATAGGCGGCGTCCTCGTTTTCACTGCGGACCAGCAGAGAAATATCCAGATCGCTGGTGGTGATCAGATGCACCTCAATGCCGGCAGAGGCCAGGGCGCTCAGAGCCCGCGCGGCCACGCCGCAGCTGGTGACCATCTCCTCGCCGAACAGATTCAGCTTGGAATAGCCCACGCTGATGAGGGGAGCGGCCTTGGAGCCAGGGGTCAGCTGTGCGGTGGAAATGGCCTTCATCACCAGAGGAAGGTCATTGCTGGAGGCCGTGAAGCTGAAATCCAGCTGGGTGCCGTGAGGGGCGCTCTGGCTGATCATGTCCACGACGATGCCGATGTCCGCAAAAATCTTGAGATACCGTGCCAGGCTGTCAGCGCTGAATGCTGCATCCTGCACACTAATCATCATGACGCCGGGCTCGACGCTGATTTTCGATACTCCATACATAATTACGCTCCATTCTGCCTGCAAAGAGGCGTAAAGTGATTGTGCTTTACACAGGTGTGATGCGTTTAGGTGAAATCCAAAAACGCCGGATCAATGTACTTTTCTACGGTAGCTCGGATGTAATCGTAGTTGAAGTCGCTGTAGTTGGCCCGTACGCCGTGGGCATTGGCCAACTCAGGGGTATAATCCCGATAGAGGTAGGCGCGGACCTCGGATTTGCTGGGCCCGTAGTGGGTGACGGTGGGGTGAAGCTTAGGGTCCAGCAGTTCCAGGGTGACGGTGCCGTCGGGATCGGTGGTCTTTTGGAACCGCAGGGTGAGGATGGTGCCGATCAGCTGGTCCTTTTTGCTCTGGGTGCTGAGGAAGTTGCCCAGAGAGTAGGCCACAAAGACCGGGCGTCCGTCGGCCGCAGTCCGCCACTCTGCATTCTGCACCACATGGGGATGGGTGCCTACCACCACATCGGCGCCCCAGTCCGCCAGCTGCTGGGCCAGAGTCTGCTGCGCCTCGGTGACGGTGTGGCTGTCCTCAACACCCCAGTGGGTGCCTACCACCACAAAGTCTGCCAGCTCGGCAGCCTTCTTGACCTGCTGCTCAATGACATCGGTCTGGTTGGTGTAGATGATGTTGGCCTCCATGGAATCCTTGCGGGGGATGCCGTTGGTGTGCTCGGTGTAGGACAGATAGGCAATGGTAATGCCGTTCACCGTGTGCACCGGGATGTAGCCGTAGTCCGCCTCGCCCCGCCACAGACCGGTGGTCACCACATCATCCGGCGTGGATGCCCAAAACCGGAGGGTTGCGGCAATGCCGCTGGTGCCTTTGTCATAGGTGTGGTTGTTGGAGAGACTGAACACCCGAATACCTGCCCGGTACAACGCTCGGGCACAGTCGCCCGGAGTGGAGAAGCAGGGATACGTGGAGGGCTCCAGCTCATCGGTGCAGAGAGTTTCCTGATTGATCCAGTTCACATCGTAGCCGCTGTAGAAGGGGACCAGGTTCTGGTAGCAGTAGTCGAAGCTGTACTGCGCATCGCCCACCGCCCGCTCAGCGGCTTGCTGATAGATTTTTGCGTGGATCAGGTTGTCGCCTGTGGCGGAGAAGTCCACCGTCTGCACCACGGGCTGGGGCTCGGGTTCCGGCTCTGGCTCCGGAGGCAGAATGCTGGAAGCTTCCGGTTCGGTCGTGGTGGGGGCATCCGATTGAAAGCCGCCGAACCCAAAACAGAACCCCAAAGCCGCCAGGAGGGCTACCAGGACACACCAATAGGGAAGGCGGCTGCGGGAAGATGCTGTGGAGTGAGGGACGTGCTGCCCTTTGGAAGGTCTGGAAGAATGATTGCTCATGGTCTTGTTCTCCTGCCGGAAAAGCTTCCGGCTTGTGCGGCCGAAGCCGCCGGGCCATCAGCGCTCAGAGATCAGATCGCTCATATTGTACAGGCCCGGCTCCTTCTTGGCCAGGTAGATCGCCGCATTGATGGCGCCGTTGGCAAACACGCTGCGGGAATAGGCGGTGTGCTTGAGGGTGATGACTTCATCCGGCCCGCAGAACAGCACCTCGTGATCGCCCACGATGCTGCCGCCGCGCACCGAGCTGATCCCGATTTCCATGGGATCGCGCTTGGCCCGTACCGACGAGCGGTCGTAGACATAGTGATAGGCGCCGTTGTTCTCCTCGTTGATGGCGTCGGCCAGCATCAGAGCGGTGCCGCTGGGAGCGTCCAGCTTGTTGTGATGATGCTGCTCAACGATTTCCACGTCGTAAGCGCTGCCCAGGATGGCGGATGCCCGCTTGCACAGCTCGGCCAGCAGGTTGATGCCCAGGGACATATTGGCGCTCTTAAAGACGGGGACACTGCGGGACAGCTGGACAATCTTCAGATTCAGTTCATCCGACATGCCGGTGGTGCACAGAACGATGGGCACCTTGTGGGCCTCGCAGTAGGGGAGAATTTTCTCCACCGCGGCGGGGGAGCTGAAGTCGATGATGACATCGCCGCGGCCGGCCAAATCCTCGGGATTGCTGACCACAGGGATGCCGTTCTGCTCGCCGGCGTGCAGGTCGATGCCCGCTACCACGCGGCAGTCCTCCCGCTGGGCAATCATATCGCAGAGGACATGGCCCATCCGGCCGCCGATGCCTTGAATGACAATATCCGTCATATTTCGTGATTCCTTTCTGTTTGATGAGGCGAATGCCCGGGACTCCATAGACTCTCCGGGCATTCGCTGCGTTTGTTATGACAGCAGACCGTGCTCACGCAGAGCCTGCACAATCTTGACTTTCTGAGCATCGCCGGGCTCCACCAGGGGCAGACGGCATGCGCCGGCCTGCCAGCCCAGCAGGTTCATGGCGTACTTGACCGGGATGGGGTTGACGTCACAGAACATGGCGTCGCACAGAGGCAGAATCTCCAGCTGGAGGCGGCGAGCCTTGTCGGTATCGCCGTCGAACCAGGCCTGGCAGCAATCGTGCACCAGCGTGGGGGCCACATTGGACACAACGCTGATAACGCCCTTGCCGCCCAGAGACAGCAGAGGCAGGACCTGATCGTCGTTGCCCGAGTAGATGTTCAGAGAATCCCCACAGAGGGCGGCAATCTGGGCCACCTGAGAGATGTTGCCTGATGCTTCCTTGATGCCGTTGATGAGAGGATGCTCGCTGAGCTTCTTGGCGGTCTCCGGCTTGATGTTGACACCAGTGCGGGAAGGCACGTTGTAGACAATCACCGGAATGCCGCCAGCCTCTGCCATGGCGGTGAAGTGGGTCACCAGGCCGGCCTGGCTGGTCTTGTTGTAATAGGGGGTGACCATCAGCAGGGCATCTGCGCCGCAGGCGGCGGCCCCGGCTGCCAGTGCGCAGCCGTGAGCGGTATCATTGGAGCCTGCGCCTGCAATCACAGGCACGCGATGGGCCACGGTGTCCACCGTGAACTTGATGGCAGACAGCTGCTCCTGATCGATGAGGGTGGAGCATTCGCCGGTGGTGCCGCAGATTACAATGGCGTCGGTGCCGCGGGCAATCTGATCCTCCAGGATCTGCCCCAGCACCTCAAAGTTGATGCTGCCGTCCTGGTGCATGGGTGTGATGATGGCCACACCCGCACCTGTAAAAACAGGCTTCTTCATCATAACAAGGCTCTCCTTTTGCAGTTATGAAAAATGAATTTGCATTTAGTCGAGATAGCCCTTGGCGGCCAGCAGCTCGGCCAGCAGCACGCCGCCGCCGGCAGCACCGCGCAGGGTGTTGTGGCTCATGCAGGCGAACTTGTAATCGAAGAGGGTGTCCTCACGCAGGCGGCCGATGCAGACAGCCATGCCGTGCTCGGTGTCGCGGTCTAGCTTGGGCTGGGGACGGTCGTTCTCCTCGAAGTAGTGCAGGAACTGCTTGGGTGCGCTGGGCAGGTTGAGCTCCTGAGCGGGGCCGCGGAAGTTCTTCCATGCCTCCAGGATCTGCTCCTTGGTGGGCTTCTTCTCAAAGCTGACAAAGACTGCGGCGGTGTGGCCGTCCGAGACGGGCACACGGAAGCACTGAGCGGTGATGACAGGCTTTTCGGCGTTGACGATCCGGTCGCCTTCAATGTGGCCCCACAGCTTGAGGGGCTCCTGCTCGCTCTTTTCCTCCTCGCCGCCAATGTAGGGGATCACGTTGTCGATGATCTCCGGCATCCGGTCGAAGGTTTTGCCGGCGCCCGAAATGGCCTGATAGGTGCAGACCAGCGCCTTGCTGACGCCGAAGTCCTTCATCAGGGGATGGAAGGCGGGCACATAGCTCTGCAGGCTGCAGTTGGACTTGACAGCGATGAAGCCGCGCTTGGTGCCCAGACGCTTGCGCTGGGCGGGAATGATCTCGATGTGGTCGGCGTTGATCTCAGGCACCACCATGGGCACGTCGGGGGTGCCGCGGTTGGCGCTGTTGTTGGAGACCACAGGGCACTCGGCCTTGGCGCAGGCCTCCTCCAGTGCCTTGATCTCGTTCTTGGGCATGTTGACGGCGCAGAAGATGAAGTCCACCTGGCTGGCGATCTTCTCAACTTCCGAGGCGTCCTGAACGACCATCTTCTTGACGCTTTCGGGCATGGGGCAGGTCATGGCCCAGCGGCTGCCCACGGCGTCCTCATAGGTTTTGCCCGCGCTGCGGCCGGATGCCGCTACAACGGTCAATTTGAACCAGGGATGATTCTCCAGCAGCGTCACAAACCGCTGGCCGACCATACCGGTGGCACCAACGATGCCTACCTTATAAGACTGCTTATTCATTTCCAAGCACCTTTCCTTTCAAACCCGGATCGAAATTTTGCTTCATTTGCCGAATTAGATGCCTCGGCGGCTTGCAAACCGGATTGTGTTGCAATATAATAAAGACCAGTTGTATAAAACTTATGATATCATTGATACGGCTTCCGTGTCAACCCACTGGAAAGGCGAATACATCCCATGTTGAAAAAAGATTTTTGGTACGATTTACCCAAAGAGCTCATTGCCCAGGAGCCTGTCAGTCCCCGGGACGCAGCCCGGCTGCTGGTTCTCCACCGGGATAATGACGCCATGGAGCACCGTATATTCCATGACCTCCCGGATTATCTTATGCCGGGGGACTTGCTGGTCGTGAACAATTCCAAGGTTCTTCCGGCCCGAATTGTGGGCGTAAAGCAGCCCACCGGCGCAGTTTGTGAGCTTTTGCTCCTGCGCCAGGTCAAGGGAGATCAGTGGGAGTGCCTGGCAAAACCCGGCAAGCGGATGCACCCCGGCAACGTCATTACCTTTGGAGATGGCACCCTGACGGCCACGGTGGACGAGACCATGGAGGACGGCAACAAGCTGGTTACCTTCCACTATGACACCGAGACCCTCTACGAAAAACTGGACGAATTTGGCAAGATGCCTCTGCCGCCCTATATCACCAAACAGCTGGAGGACCAGAGCCAGTACCAGACCGTCTATGCCAAGGAACTGGGCAGCGCGGCGGCTCCCACCGCCGGCCTGCACTTCACCCCGGAGCTGATGGATGCTCTCCGCGCCAAGGGGGTGGGCATTGCCGAGGTAACCCTGCACGTGGGCCTGGGGACGTTCCGCCCCGTTCAGGAGGACGAGATCACCGACCACAAGATGCACAGTGAATGGTACTCCATCAGCGAGGAGACCGCCCGCCGGATTCAGGAGACCAAAGCCGCCGGGCATCGGGTGATTGCTGTAGGTACCACCAGCTGCCGCACTCTGGAGGCGGTGGCTGCCAAATATGGCGAGATCAAGCCCTGCAGCGGAAACACCAGCATTTTCCTGTACCCGGGTGTGGAGTTCCACTGCATTGACGGCCTCATCACCAATTTCCATCTGCCCGAGAGTACCCTCATCATGCTGGTTTCGGCCTTCTATGGCTACGACAAGACCATGGCTGCCTACAAGGTGGCTGTGGAGGAGAAGTACCGCTTCTTCTCCTTTGGCGACGCCATGCTGATTCTTTAATTTAGTCCATCCTTGACCCGGACGCCGATGCGCCCGGGTTTTTGTTTTGCTCAGAGATCCTTCAGCAGGGCGGGGTCGATGGTGCGATTCTGGAAATAGTAGGTCCGGTCGTGTTCGCCGATCTCACGCACGACGCGACAGGGCGTGCCTACCGCAAGAACGTTGGCGGGCAGGTCCTTGGTGACCACGCCGCCTGCGCCCACAACGGTGTTGTCTCCGATAGTGACGCCGGGCAGAACGATGACCCCGGCGCCCAGCCAGCAGTTTCGGCCGATGCGGACCGGGGCATTATACTGATAACTCTTTTCCCGCAGCTGGGGGAGAATGGGATGCCCGGCGGTGGCCAGTACCACGTTGGGAGCCAGCATGGTGTAGTCGCCTACATAAATATGGGTGTCGTCCACCAGAGTCAGGTTGAAGTTGGCGTAGACATTCCGGCCAAAGTGGACATAGCGCCCGCCAAAGTTGGCGTGGAGCGGCGGCTCGATGTAGCAGTCCTCGCCGATTTCGGCGAACATCTCCCGCAGCATGGCGGTGCGCTTCTCCATTTCGGTGGGACGGGTCTGATTGAAGTCGTAGAGCTTATCCAGACAGGCGGTCTGCTCTTTGACAATGTCGGGATCACCCGGCAGATACAAGTCGGTGGTGTGCATCTTTTCGCGTTCGGTCATTGGATGTACCCTCCCTGTTGTATGGCGTTTGTACGGCTCTATTATAAGAGAAAGGCGGCGGATTTGCCAGCCCTTTTTCATGGTAAAACAGGGGCATCACCCAAATGGGAAAAACATGCAAAAATGCCGGCTCTGCAGTTGAAAAAAAGCCGCGCAGAAGGTATAATATTTCAGTATGCATCTGATGCAGCACTGCCTGCAGGAGCGCGCAGCTGTTCTCTGCGCATAAGAAAGGAATTACAACACATGGCATCACTCACCACATTCCGTCTCTTGAAACAAGAGCACGCCGCCCGGCGGGGCGAGTTCCGCACCGTTCACGGCACCGTTCAGACCCCCGCTTTCCAGAACGTAGCCACGGCCGGCGCCATCAAGGGCGGCCTGTCCGCTCACGATCTGAAACAGATCGGCGCACAGGTCATGCTCTGCAACACCTACCACCTGCATCTGCGTCCGGGGGACCAGCTGGTGGCCGATCTGGGCGGCCTGCATAAGTTCACCCGCTGGAACGGCCCCATCCTGACCGACAGCGGCGGATTCCAGGTGTTCAGCCTGGCCAAGCTCCGCAAGATCACCGAGGAAGGCGTCACCTTTGCCTCCCATCTGGACGGCCACCGGATCTTCATGGGGCCGGAGGAGAGCATGCGGATTCAGGCCAATCTGGGCTCCACCATCGCCATGGCTTTTGATGAGTGTGTCGAGAACCCGGCCCAGCACGCCTACTCCAAGGCCAGCTGCGACCGGACCGTCCGCTGGCTGGCCCGCTGCCAGGCCGAGATGGCCCGCCTCAAGCATGAAGGCAAGGCGGTCAATCCGGACCAGCTGCTGTTCGGCATCAACCAGGGCTGCACCTTCCCGGATCTGCGGGTGGAGCACATGAAGCAGATCGCCGACATGAACCTGGACGGCTACGCCATCGGCGGCCTGGCTGTGGGTGAACCGGCCGAGGTGATGTACGACATCATCAGCAAGGTGGAGCCCTATATGCCCAAGGACAAGATCCGCTACCTGATGGGAGTGGGCACCCCCGGCAACATCATTGAGGCGGTCTCCCGCGGCGTGGATCTGTTTGACTGCGTGATGCCCAGCCGCAACGCCCGTCACGGCCATCTGAACACCTGGGGCGGCATCATCAACATCAAGAACGCCAAATATGAGCGGGACGAGCGCCCCATCGACCCGGCCTGCGGCTGCCCGGCCTGCCGGAATTATTCCCGCGCCTATATCCGCCACCTGTTCAAGGCGGAGGAACTGCTGGGCATGCGTCTGGCTGTCATGCACAACCTCTGGTTCTACAATCACCTGATGGAACGCATCCGGGATGAGCTGGACGCCGGCACCTTTACCCAGTTCCACGACAAGTATGTCAAGCTGCTGGATACCCGTATCTAAAAGAGCTGGTGCTTTTTTGCACGATTTGCGCTTTTGGCCTTGCATCCAGACGTATAAACCGGTATAATAACGATAAACGAAATTCGAGAGGAGAATTTTACAATGACCGGCACAGAAAGCTATCTCAGCTTGTTTTTTACCCTCGCACTGATGGTGGTTCTGCTCTACTTCATGATCTACCGTCCCCAGAAGAAGCAGGAGAAGAAGGACGCCGCCATGCGCAACAGCCTTGAGATCGGTGATCAGGTGACCACCATCGGCGGTGTCATTGGCCGCGTTGTTGCCATCAAGGACGACACCTTCGTCCTGGAAACCGGCAGCGACCGCGTCAAGATTCGCTTCACCAAGACCGCCATCGGCTCGGTGGAAAAGCTGAACATGGACAACGCTCCCGCCACTTCCTCCAAGAAATAAGTTCCCAAGCATATCCAGCGCGCCTTCCTGCATAGAGTAGTGCAGGGAGGCGCGTTTTTATGTCTGGAAATACCATTCGTTTGTCTGCACCCATTCATTTGGTGGCTGCTTTTGCGGTGGGCTGCGCGGCCGCCGTCGGCTGCGGGGCGGCGTTTGCATCGCTGATGGTGGCACGCGGCCTGGGGCTGTCCGCAGCCGGCCCACTGGCTACAGCGGCCATCTGCGCAGGGAGTTTTCTGGGCAGCTGGCTGCTGGCTCTGCTTCAAAAAAGCCGGGGACTGCTCTGGGGCGGAATGCTGGGCATCCTGTATGCCGTGACTTTGCTGGGACTTCAGCTGTCCAACGACAGCACACCCGATACGGAACAGCTGGTGCGGCTGGGGCTTCTGGTTTTGATGGGAGCTCTGGGCGGTTATGCGGGAACGCTTTGCACCGGGAAGAAACGTCATCACTGAACGCAGCTGTACACAGAGAAAACTCCGGGGCCGGTCCAATCGGCCGGCTTCGGACGGGAGGACAAGTTGTATGTGGGTCTATCAGGAATCAGCCGAAAAATCGCTCGCCATACCGGCTCAGGTGGAATCTTCTGCCTCCACGCCGCAGAAGCCCCAAACAATGGAGCCTGTGCCTGAAAAAAGTTCGCATCCGGTGGTGGACTTGCCCCGCCGGGCAGAACGTCCCGCCGGGATGCGGGGCAAAAAACTTTCCCGGGACTGCGTCGCCCTGGCGGCGTCGTATCTCTTCGGCGCACTGCTGTCGGGGGTGGTCCTGGGACTCAGCCGCAGCGGCGAACTGGATGCGCTGTCGGTCTATCTGGATAACTGGTCGGGACTTTTCACGTTGGACGAGCCAAAGGCGATCTGGACACTGTTCGGGGCAGAATATTTGACCGTGGCCGGGGGCGCGACCATTTTGCTGATGCTGGGTCTGTCCGCCATTGGCCCGGTGATGATTTACCTCTTTGCCATGCTCTTTGGGATGGGAATGGGAGTCATTGAGCTGCGCCTGTTCTTGGAATCAGGATGGCAGAGCGCTTTGTTTGGCCTGTTTATCACAGGAATTCCCACCGCTGCCGCCGTGACTTGCCTGTGCCTGTTCGGTGCATCGGCGCTGGGAGTCAGCGGCCGGCTGCAGCGCGCCGCCTTTGGAAGAAAGAACCTTGCGGCGGGGTCCGGTGCGCGGCGTCTGCTGGGGCAGTACCTGGTTTTAAATGTTTTGTTTGTGCCGATTTGCGGTGTATCGACAGCCTTGGCCTGCCTAGCTCATCAAGTGGGAAATCACCTGGCTGGCTGAGCTTGCAGGTCTGCCCATGCCGTGGTATTATAACGTAAAAAGAGTCAGGAGAAGTTGTAAGATGAAAGAGCCCAAACTGAAAACCGTCTATGTCTGCTCCAACTGCGGTGAGACAAGCCCCCGCTGGATGGGCCGATGCCCCAGCTGCGGCAGCTGGAATACCATGAGCGAAGATGTCATTGCAGAGGCGCCCAAAGCGGGCGGCGGAGCGGCCAAGGCCGCGCCCCGCCAGGAAGGCGTCACCACCCTGACCGCCAAGCGCCTTTCGGAGATCAGCACCACCGAGGAGAAAAGCCGGATTGTCACCGGAATCACTGAGCTGGACCGGGTGCTGGGCGGCGGCATCGTGCTGGGCGGAGTGGTTCTGTTGAGCGGTGAGCCGGGCGTGGGCAAATCTACCATGCTCCTTCAGCTCTGCGGGGCGATTTCGGACCGGTATACGGTTCTGTATATCACCGGCGAGGAATCGGTCCGGCAGGTGAAGCTCCGCGCCGCCCGGCTGAACATCGCCCAGGACAACATCTATCTGGCGGCGGAAAACGACGTGGATGAAATCTGCGGCCTGATTGAAAAGGAAAAACCGGACCTGGTGGTGATTGACTCCATCCAGACCATGCGGTGCGTGGACATCTCTTCTTCGTCGGGTACCGTCAGCCAGGTCAAGGAGAGTACCGCCCGTCTGCTGGCAGTGGCCAAAAAGCAGGAGATCCCCATGTTCCTGGTGGGCCACGTCAACAAGGACGGTGCCATTGCCGGACCCAAGGTGATGGAGCACATTGTGGATACGGTTCTCTACTTTGAAGGGGACAAGATGCTGCCGTATCGCATTCTGCGGGCGGCCAAAAACCGCTATGGTTCCACCAATGAGCTGGGTATGTTCGATATGACCGGCAAGGGACTGACCGAGATCGCCAATCCCTCTCAGATGCTTCTGGAAGGGCGGCCTTTGGGTGTGTCGGGAAACTGTGTGGCCTGTACCATGGAAGGAACCCGGCCTATCCTGAGTGAAATCCAGGCATTGGCAGCAAAAACCACATTCCCGTCGCCCCGGCGGGCCTGCACCGGTTACGACTACAACCGCATCAATCTGCTTCTGGCTGTGCTGGAACGGCGGGCAGGGTATTTCTTCGGGAATCTGGATGTCTATATCAATATCGTGGGCGGCATTGCCCTGCGGGATACCTCCTGTGACCTGGCGGTCTGCTTGAGTCTGATTTCGTCTCTGCTGGATAAGCCGGTCAGCGATAAGCTGATCGCCATTGGCGAAGTGGGCCTCGGCGGCGAGGTGCGCAGTGTGCCCAATCTGGAACAGCGCCTGCATGAGGCGGAGCGTATCGGATTTGAACAGGCAGTGATCCCGAGACACAGCCTGCGGCACCTCAGCCCCGCCGATTATCCGGGCCTGAAACTGATCGGCGCGGCCTATGTATCCGATGCCATTGCAGCGCTGAATATCGGCCAGGGGTGACCCGCGAAACGAGATACCGGAACAGAATGGAGAAACGATGTGGAAGTATTAATTGGTACCACCAACCCATCCAAAGTGGAACGGTTTAAGGCTCTGCTCAGCGGCTGTGACATTACGTTTTATACCTTGCGGGATTTGCAGATCGACCAAGAACCCGAGGAGATAGGGAACACCCCGGAGGAAAACGCCATCCTCAAGGCGAAGTTTTATGGAGCCTACTTTGATCGTGTCATTTGCAACGATGCGGGATTATACTTTGATGGGCTTCCTTTGGATGATCCGCGTCAGCCGGGACTCCATGTCCGGACGCCCGGCGGGGGCCATCGTCTGAACGACGAGGAGATGATCACCCATTATGCAGATTTGGTTCACGCGCTGGGAGGAAAGGTCCTGGCCTATTATCTGGACGGAATTGCTGTTTATAACAGGGGAAAGATCGAGTCATTCATGGGAAGCAGCGAAGACGTAAAAGACTCCGCTTTCTATATGGTAGATTGTCCTTCTCCCAAACGGCAGCCTGGATGGCCATTGGACTCTCTGTCTCTGGACTGCCGGACCATGCGCTATTTCGTAGACGATGAGGATGAAGACCTGTCCGGCGACAGCGTCATTGTCGGGGAATACCGCAGACGGGTGGTTGCCTTTTTGAAGAAAGCCCTTGCACTCTAAAGCGTTAGCCCTTTTATGAGGGCGAATACATAGAAACACGAGGACGGTTATGTCGATTTATTTGGACGAGAAAAATCCATCCAAGCACAAACCCTTTCAGGATGCCTCGCAGGATATTGTGGATTACGTGCGGTATCTGGAGGTAATTGCAGGCAAAAGCCCCAACACGGCCTTCAACTACTATTGCGACCTGCGGAATTTCAGCAAATTCATGAAGCAGAGGAAAGGCCTTGTATCAGAGGACGCTCCTGTGCAGGAGATTGACCCCAAAGGACTGGATACCGCTTTTTGGGGCAGTGTCACCAAGGAAGATATATATGAGTATCTCTATTATCTGAACCAGACCTGCGGCAACAAGAAATCTTCCACCGCCCGGCGGCTGGCCAGTCTTCATGGGTTTTATGATTTTATGGTCAACCACGCCAGCCGTCTGGAAAACGATCCCACCGCAGCAGTCAGCCCTCCGAAACTGGATAAGGTTCTGCCCAAGTATCTGACTGCAGAGCAGGCGCGGGATCTTCTGGAAGCTACCCGAACTCTCAGCGATTTCCCGGAACGGGATTACTGCATGACGGTTTTGTTCCTGAACTGCGGAATGCGTTTGTCGGAGCTGGTGGGGATGAATATGGAGGACATCGATTTGGCCGGGCGTCAGATACGCCTCTTTGGCAAGGGCCATAAGGAGCGGATGGTTTATCTGAACGACGCCTGCATCGATGCACTGGATCTCTATCTGCAAAAGAGGGGAGCGGTTGAGGGGCTTTCGCCCAAAGAACCGGCCGTCTTCATCACCCGGCGGCGCAAAGACCGCATCTCCAACCGGCGGGTGGAACAGCTGATTACCGGCGCCATGAAAGCGGCGGGGCTGAAGGGATACTCAACCCATAAGCTGCGCCATACTGCCGCCACCCTGATGTATCAGACCGGCATGGTGGATGTTTTGACCTTGAAAGAGCTTTTGGGTCACAGCAATGTGGGCACCACCCAGATCTATACCCATCTGCAGGATGCACAGGTGCGTGCTGCCATTGAAGCCAACCCGCTGGGGGCTGTGAAGAATCCCAAATCTGCCGAAGCTCTGAAAACAGAAGTCCCTCAAGAGGAAACTGGTATCCAAGAAGAGATGCAGCCAACAGGGGAGTGGACAGGGGAGGCGCTGCCTGAGATTCTCCCATCCATGACAGAGGATTTCAAGGAGGAAACAGACGACCCGGACAAGCAGCAGTAAGAAAAACCGGTTTGCACAGACCTCTGTTCCATGGCGTTGACAGAAGGACAGAGGCCTGTTATAATGCAGTCAACGATTAACGATTAAGCTAAAAGTTAATCGTTCACTGCGATGTGGTTGACATTCAAGGAGGTAAACGGAAATGGAACTGCAACCTGTACCAGTCGGCAACGTTGTCGGCATGATGTTTTCGTTGGTGGCGGCTTTTGGCCTGCCGATCGGTCTTTTTATCTACCTGTGGCGCAAAAAGAAGGCGGCTTTCTTTAGTTTCGGCACCGGCCTGCTGGTGTTCGTGATCTTTGCGCTGACGCTGGAAAGCATGGTGCATTCGATGGTTTTCCAGGCGACCGGAGACCTGATCACCGGGAATCCTTTTCTCTATGCGCTGTATGGTGCTCTGATGGCGGCGGCCTTTGAGGAAACCGGGCGGTACCTGGGCATGAAATTTGTCATGCGTAACTATCTCACCAAAGAAAATGCGCTGATGTATGGTGTGGGCCATGGAGGAATTGAAGCGATCCTCCTGCTGGGTCTGGCATCCATCAACAACCTGGTCAACTCCACCATGATCAACAGCGGCTCCATGAACGGCGTTCTGGAAGGTCTGGATGAAGCAACCCGCCAGACAGCCATTCAGGGACTGTCTGCACTCTGGGAGACGCCGGCTTTGCTCTTTTTTGCTGCTGGGTTTGAGCGGATTGTGGCGGTCTGTTTGCAGATTGCGCTGTCGGTTTTGATCTACCGTGCTGTCAAGGAAAAGAATGGCCGGTGGTATTGGGCCGCCTTTGGAGCACATTTTGTGGTGGATTTTGCAGCGGTTTTGCTGTCGAATGTTTCCATCGCACTGACGGAAATTGTGGTTGCTGCAATGACCGCCGCTGTGGTCTGGTACGTCCGCAAGGCATATCTTGAACTGAAGGTATAAAATTCCTTGAGAATGGAAAGGAACTCCTATGAAGTCCATTTGTGGTTCGGACTGCTGTGAAGCCTGTCCAAGAAAAACGGATTGCGGCGGCTGTCAGGAGACAGGCGGCCATCCCTTCGGTGGTGTTTGCGTCGCAGCAAAATGCATTCAGGATTCGGGCTTTGATGCCTATCAGAATCTGAGACAGTCTCTGATTCGGGAGATTCAGGCGCTGGGGATTCCTGGATTGGCTGTGAAGGATCTGTATTTGCTGAATGGCTTTTATGTCAATCTGGCGTATCCGCTGCCGAATGGGGAAACCGTCAAACTGCTGACAGACCAGAATATCTATTTCGGAAACCAGGTTGAAATCCCGGGCAGTAACCGCTGTTATGGAGTGGTTGCTGATGAAAAATACCTTCTGGTGTCTGAATATGGCCCCAACGGTTCAGATCCAGAGATCCTTTGCTATCAAAAAAGATGACGATGCACCGGTGGAAAGGCGGATGATACAATGAAGAATACCCATACCTGTCCCAAATGCGGCAGCCATGAGATTGTCCGCGTTCCAGGCAAAGCGGGCGCTTATGGTTCCGGGAATTACATTCCGCTGGGCTTGTCGATTTTTTCGACAGCGCCGGTCCATCGCTATGTTTGCTGCACCTGCGGCTTTATTGAAGAATGGATTGACCAGGAAGATTTGGATCGGGTTAAAGAGAAATTCTGAGCCTAGGGTCTGAAGGTTTGAATGTTGACGACTTGATGATGGATAGAAAAAATGACGGTATCAAATTTAAAATCTGTTCTTCCTTGTGATGTACACAAGGCGTGGAGCGTTGTGACAACAGCAAGCGAATATCCAAGGTGGCGGACTGATCTAAGCCGCGTGCAAATCCTTGGCCCGGAAGCTTTTCTGGAATACACAGCAGACGGATATGTCACAAAATTCACAATCATAAGGGCAAAACCGGGGCAGCTTTGGGAACTGGAGATGGACAACACCAATCTGCATGGCCGCTGGGTTGGAAGATTCCGGCAGCGAGGCTTGGCGACGGTGGTGGACTTCACAGAGTACGTATCGGTGAAGAAGGTCTGGATGAAGCCGTTTGTGAAAGGATACCTGAAAAAGCAGCAGGCTCAGTTTATAACCGATTTGCGCAGAGCAATTTGCAGCGAATCTAAAAGAATCCATTCATGATGCACTGCACACCGTGATGAACCGAGTGTACTGAATGAAAAACAGATGGCCGGCTAGCTTGAAGCTGGGCTGGCCATAAAAAGAACCACGCAGACTCCAGAGCAAAATCTGGAGTCTGTTTTTATTTAAAAAATCATAAAATCAGCATATTTTGGAAAAATGCGATTTGAACCAGTTTGAACCGGTCCGGCCGGCTGGCGGCGCCAAAACCGGCCGAAAGACCCAAAAGCGGCTTAAAAGGGCTTTTTCACTTCCCCGTTTTTCGTATAACCTACATTATACGAAATTTATATACAGGCAAAAAGGGCTCTTCTCTCTTGGGTTCTTTTGAGCCGATTTAGCATTTCCGGCTGTTTTCGTCCAGAACGCCAGCCAACAAAAAACGCACCCCTCACCTGTGCCCCGCACAGATTTTGGGATGCGTTTCAAAAACCTTATTCTATGATAAGGATGCAGGTTTGAACTGGACTGCCATCAATCCAGATCACAAATGGCTCCGTAACACTCAGGCCGGCGGTCCCGGAACAAGCCCCATTCCAGACGGGCCTGCCGAATGGCCGCAAAGTCATAGCTCGCAGTCAGAACGGCGTCTTCGTCCCGGCCGGCCTGCTGAATGACAGCTCCCGTTTCATCCGTCAAGAAGCTGGTACCGTAAAACCGCAGTGCACTCTGCTGGCCGCCATTTTCCCTGCACGGCGTGACCACTTCGGTTCCGTAGCGGTTTGCCGCAGCGACCGGCATAATGTTGGCTGCCGAATGTCCCTGCATGGTCCGCTGCCAGTGACCGGCACTGTCCACATCCAGGATGGGTTCACTGCCGATTGCCGTTGGATACAAGATGATGTCAGCCCCGGCCAGAGCCAGGCAGCGGGCTGTCTCCGGGAACCACTGATCCCAGCAGATGCCCATGCCTACCCGGCCATACTGTGTATCGAACACCTGAAAATCGGTGTTTCCGGGGGTAAAATAAAATTTCTCCTGATAATAGTGGTCGTCCGGGATGTGAGTCTTTCGATAAATCCCCAGGATGCTGCCGTCTGCGTCCAGCATGGCGACGCTGTTGAACAGGCGTGTGCCGTCCTTTTCGTAAAAGCTGATGGGCATCACCAGCTCCAGTTCACGGCACACCTCAGAAAAACGCTGAATCGCTGGATTTTCTTCCATGGGCAGCGCATAATCGTAGTATTCATAGCGGCGCTCCTGGCAGAAGTAAGGCCGCTCGAACAATTCAGGCAGCAGAACAATCTGTGCCCCTTTGGCGGCGGCCTGACGCACCAGTTCCTCGGCGTGTGCGATGTTCTGGGCCGGATCGGCGCAGCAGGTCATCTGAATGGCCGCAACAGTGGTCTGTGGCATGGATATTCCCTCCTTTTACAGCGGAATCTGCTGTGTAATGCAGTGGATGTTTCCCCCACCCTGCAGAATTTCCCGCGCAGGCAGGCCGATAACCTGACGGTTCGGGCAAAGCTGCTGCAGGATCTTGCAGGCGCGGGCGTCGCTGGCGGCGTTTTCGCCCCCGAACTGAGGAACCAGAACGGCACCGTTGGTGAAATAGAAATTCACATAGCTGGCCGCCAGGCGCTCCCCTGGCTCGCGAATGTCCTCGCCCGGTTCAAACGAATAGGATGCGCAGTCCTCTTCGCTGCAGAGGATGGGATGATCCGGGATGGGCAGTTTGTGGATCTTTAAAGACCGCCCTTTGGCATCGGTTGCACTCTGCAGATAAGCCAGGTCTGCGGCAGAAAGCGGGTACTGCGGGTCGGATTCGTTGTCGGTCCAGGCCAGAACTACCTCGCCAGGGGCGACAAAAGCGCACACATTGTCCACGTGCTCGTTGGTCTCGTCGTTGTAAATGCCCCGCGGCAGCCACAACACTTTATCGACACCCAGACGGCGGCAAAGTTCTGCCTCGATTTCCTCACGGCTCATAGACGGATTCCGCCCGGCCGAAAGCAGGCAGCTCTCGGTGACGAGAGCGGTCCCCTCGCCGTCGGTATGAATGCTGCCGCCCTCCAGTACAAACGGAGCCGCATCGTCCCAGGGCAAACCCAGTTCCTGACAGAAGGCGGACGCAATGGCGTCGTCTTTTTGCCAGTCGGCATAGAGGCCATCAACCGTACCGCCCCAGGCGTTGAAGCTCCAGCTGATGCCCTTGAGCTCTCCCCTGTCATTTTTGACGAAGGTAGGCCCAACATCCCGCGCCCAGGCGTCATTGGAATCCATACAGATCAGGTGCACCCGATCCAGATGCGCCACTGCAGCGCGGGCCTGTTCCAAATGGTCCGGATCAGCCAAGAGATAAAGATCTTCACTCTGGGTGATGGCTTCAAAGACCCGCACAAAGGCGTCCTGTGCAGCCTGGGGATCTTTTCCCCAGCTGCCCGGGCGTACCGGCCAGATCATCAGTGTTGCGCGGTGCGGCTCGTATTCAGCCGGCATTCTGTACATAGAAAACTCCTTTGGACCGCGTCAGGACAGACGCGTTTTGAAATCCTGATAGCCGAAATGGCGCACTACCTCGCAGCTGCCATCCAGATGGCGCAGCGCAATATCCGGCAGCGGCATTCCATTGAAGGTGTTGTTTTTCACCATGGAATAAATCGCCATATCGCCAAAAACCAGCCTGTCCCCAATCTGGGGGCAGGAATCAAAGCTGTATTCGCCGATGACATCTCCGGCCAGGCAGGTCCGGGATGCCAGAAGGCAGGTACATGCCTTTTCGCCCGGCAGTCCGCTGTCGTACAGGGGCGGACGATAGGGCATTTCCAGCACGTCGGGCATGTGACAAGCCGCCGAGGTATCCAGAATCAGGACGGGCATATCGGTGGCCTGCACAATGTCCAGCACGGTGGTAATCAGGGTGCCGGCCGAAAGGGCGATGGCCTCCCCTGGTTCCAGATAAACTTCCAGGCCGTACTTTTCCCGGATGGAAAGGATCAGCTGTTCCAGGGCGGCAATGTCATAGCCCGGGCGCGTGATGTGGTGCCCGCCGCCCAGATTGATCCACTTCAGTCCCGGCAGATACTGCCCGAACTTTTCCTCAAAGGCGGCAAAGGTCTCCACCAGAGGGGCAGCGTCCTGTTCACACAGGGTGTGGAAATGCAATCCCTCTACCCCTTTGGGCAGCTGGTCCGGAAGATTTTGCCGGCGGATACCCAGCCGGCTGCCCGGTGCACAGGGATCGTAGATGGCGTGGCCTTCCTGGGTGGAGTGCTCCGGGTTGACCCGCAGGCCGACGCTGACACCCGCCTTTTCCCAGACCGGACGGTGTGCCTCCAGCTGAGCGAGCGAATTAAAGCTGATATGATCGCAGATCTGTACAATCTCTTCCATTTCTTCCGGGGTATAGGCCGGGCAGAAAACATGGTTTTCCTTGCCGGGCATCTCTTCGTGGGCCAACCGTGCCTCAAAGAGGCCGCTGGCGGTGGCGCCTGCCAGATACTGCCCAATCAGCGGATAAACCCGAAACATGGAGAAAGCTTTCTGGGCCAGCAGAATGTGGCAGCCTGTACGCTGCTGTACACCCTGCAGAATTTCCAGGTTGTGAACCAGAGCTGCCTCGTCCACCACATAAACCGGTGTCTGCAGCCCGGGTTCCTGCCGTTTCAAATGCTCCATCATTCCACCGTCACAGGATGCTCATCCACAACCCAGGGCAGGCCGTACTGGTTCAGCATCTCCATAAAGGGATCGGGGTCCATCTCCTCCAGGTTGTGGACACCGGGCTGACGCCACTGGCCGTTGGCTACCAGAGCAGTGCCGATCATGGCCGGAACACCGGTGGTGTAGCTGATGGCCTGGCTGCCCAGCTCCTTGTAGCACTCCTGGTGATCGCAGACATTGTAGATATAGATGGTGCGCTCCTTGCCGTCCTTGACGCCGGTGTAGATGCAGCCGATGTTGGTCTTGCCGACGGTGCGGGGGCCCAGGGATGCGGGATCGGGCAGCAGAGCCTTCAGGAACTGGATGGGCACAATCTCGCGGCCCTCAAACTGGATGGGGCTGGTGGAGAGCATGCCCACGTTCTCCAGACACTTCATGTGGGTCAGATAGCTCTGGCCGAAGGTCATGAAGAAGCGAATCCGCTTGACGCCGGGGACGTTCTTGGCCAGACTCTCGATCTCCTCGTGGTGGAGCAGGTACATGTCCTTTTTGCCCACCTGGGGGAAGTCGTATTCCCGCTTGATCTCCATGGGCTTGGTCTCCACCCAGTGGCCGTTCTCCCAGTAGCTGCCGTTGGCCGAAACTTCACGCAGATTGATCTCGGGGTTGAAGTTGGTGGCGAAGGGATAGCCGTGGTCGCCGCCGTTGCAGTCCAGGATGTCGATGGTGTGAATCTCATCGAAATAGTGCTTCAGAGCATAGGCGGTGAAGACGCTGGTGACACCCGGGTCGAAACCAGAGCCGAGGATGGCGGTCAGGCCGGCCTCCTCAAACTTCTTGGCATAAGCCCACTGCCAGCTGTAGTCGAAGTATGCGGTGAAGCCCTCTTCCTTGCAGCGCTTCTCGTAGATGGCGCGCCAGACGGGATCGTCGGTGTTTTCCGGCTCGTAGTTGGCGGTATCCACATAGTGAACGCCGCAGGCCAGGCAGGCGTCCATGATGGTCAGATCCTGGTAAGGCAGAGCCACATTCAGAACCAGCTCAGGCTTGTAAGCCTCAATCACCCGCTTGATGTCCTCCACGTCGTCGGCGTTGACGGTCATGGTGGTGATCTTGACGGGGGTGCCGACGGCCTCCAGCTTGGCCTTCAGGGCGTCGCACTTGGAGACGGTGCGGCTGGCAATGCACAGCTCAGTGAAAGTCTCATGGTTCTGGCAGCACTTCTGGATCGCAACCGAGGCGACGCCGCCGCAGCCAATGACAAGCAGTTTGCTCATGGAAATAGCTCCTTTCAAATACAATCCGTTTCTTGATTTTGTCTGTTTTCAGTCTTCTTCTTCCTTCAGAAGGTCCTCCACATAGCGCGGAAGCATGAAGGCTCCACGATGGAGGTGGGTGGTATAATACCAGGTCTTGATCCCTCGCTTGTTCCAGCGCTTGGGGTCAAAGTCCTTGATGGGGTGATACTTTTTGCTGGCAAAGCCAAAAAGCCAGTACCCCGCCGGGCAGGTCGGGATGTGTGCCTGATACACCCGGCTGATGGGGAACGAGCGGTAAGCCCGCTTATGCATGGCGCGGCAGGTTTCCTCATCTTCGTCAAAGAAGGGGCTGCCATGCTGATACACCATGATACCGTCCTCGTGGAGGGCTTTATAGCAGCTGCCGTAGAATTCCTTGGTGAACAGGCCGGCTGCATGGCCCAGAGGATCGGTACAGTCGTTGATGATCAGGTCGTATTCATCCTCTTTGCCCCGCAGAAACCGCAGGCCGTCTTCGTAATAGACACGGACACGGATATCATCCAGGCCGCAGGCATTGTCGGGGAAATATTTGCGGCAGACATCCACAAACATCTTGTCCGGTTCCACCACATCGATGACTTCGATCTCCTGGTAATATGACAGCTCGCGGGCTACGCCGCCGTCTCCGCCGCCGATGACCAGAACCCGCTTGACATCGGGGTGAACGGCCATAGGGACATGGACGATCATCTCGTCGTAGGTGAACTCGTCTTTCTCCGAGAAGATCACGCTGCCGTCCGAAGTCAGGAACCGTCCGAACTCCGGCGAGTCAAAGACATCGATCCGCTGAAAGTCGCTTGTTCCGCTGTAGAGCTGCCGGTCCACCCGAATGGAGGTTTTGACGTTGGCGGTATGCAGTTCGCCAAACCAGTAATCCATTTCCTGCAAGAGACTCCCTCCTTCTTTTTAATCCGTTATACCAAAACGTTCAGTTCCGAGATATCCTCGCTGGCCGGGCCCTGCATGGAGCAGCCCTTGGCCTTTGCGAACTCGATGTAATCAATGATTTCCGGGGTAATCACTTCGCCGGGAGCCAGGATGGGAATTCCCGGAGGATAGCACATGACGAACTCTGTGCAGATCCGGCCGGCGGTCTCCCGCAGAGGTAGGCTCTCCTTGGGCGAATAGAACGCCTGCTGGGGAGTAGCCTTTACCTGCGGCGTGATGTACTCCGCCGTGAAAAGATCGCTGCGGGGCTTGGAGTAGAGGCGGCGGATATCCGCCAGAGCACCCACCAGACGCTCAATATCCTGAATGCGGTCGCCGATGGAGATATAGGCCAGAATGTTGGACAGGTCGCCAAACTCAATCTGGATGTCATACTCATCCCGGAGCAGGTCATAAACCTCAATGCCGGTCAGACCGATGCCGCGGGTATTGACAGCCAGCTTGGTGACGTCAAAGTCGTAAATGCTGCCGCCGTTGATCATCTCGGAGCCGAAAGCGTAGTAATCGCCGATGGCGTTGATTTCCCGCCGGGCGTACTCGGCCATATCAATCACGCGGGCGAAACTCTCTCTGCCCCGCATGGCCAGATTGCGCCGGCTGATATCCAGACTGGACATCAGCAGATAGGATGCACTGGTGGTCTGGGTCAGGTTGATGATGTTGCTCACATATCCCGCATTGACCCCGGGTCCGCAGAGCAGAAGCGAACTCTGGGTCAGACTGCCGCCCGACTTGTGCATGGAAACGGCGGCCATATCGGCCCCGGCTGCCATGCCGCTGAGAGGCAGACTGGGATTGAAATACAGATGGGTGCCGTGAGCTTCATCCACCAGAGCCAGCATATTGTGAGAGTGAGCCAGATCCACCAGACTGCGCAGGTCGGAGCAGATGCCGTAATAGGTGGGGTTATTGACAAAAATGGCCACGGCGTCGGGGTTGGCCTCAATGGCGGCCCGCACATCTTCCACTTCCATACCCAGAGGGATGCCCAGATCGGTATCCACCTTGGGATCAATATAGACAGGCACCGCGCCGCACAGAACCAGGGCGTTGATGGCGCTCTTGTGGACATTGCGGGGCAGTATGATCTTGTCCCCCGGCTTGCAGGCTGTCAGGACCATGCTCTGGACACTGCTGGTGGTACCGCCCACCATCAGGAAGGCGTGGGCCGCGCCGAATGCGTCGGCGGCCAGTTCCTCTGCCTCCTTGATGACCGAAACCGGATGACACAGGTTATCCAGAGGTTTCATGGAGTTGACATCGATGCCGACACATCGCTCCCCCAGCAGTTCGACCAGCTCGGGGTTTCCGCGGCCGCGCTTATGGCCCGGCACATCGAACGGGACGACCCGCTGCCGGCGGAACTTTTCCAGCGCCTCATAGATGGGCGCTCTTTTTTGACGATCCCGGTTCAAATAACATCCCTCTCTTTTTCAGGTTTTGAGTCAAGCGGAAGTCTGCTCCCATCCCGGACGGGCCGCCGGATTCTCCTGCGCATGGTCTGAAACGGAACCATGCTCCGGCGGAAAGACATTTCTGACTGCAGCAAAAAAGGCAGCGCACCCTTTCGGGCACACTGCCTGTGAGATACAGTCGAGGCGGCCTGACTCCTCATCACACAGAGGAGACGACATTCTGCAATGTCCGGCCATGCCTTTTGGAAGAGAACTTCAGCAAATAGATCGAGGGGCGGTTCTGCTGCTCTTATTGACGTTTCACAAGTGGTGTGCGTCCGCACGAGGTTATAAAAAGTGACCAACTTATAAAATTTCCGGGTGACCCACCCGTTCAATAATGTTGTGGCGCTTTACGCCACACGCGGCAGCGGCCAGCCCTGTCCGATGAGCTTTAGGCAGCCCAAAAGGGCACCCGGCCTAATCTATTTGTGTGTACATCGGTACACGCTTTGCCATCATTGTACCATGTTTTTTTTACTTGTCAAGGTATGGGATACAAATCCTTTCACTTTTTATACACCCAATTCAAAAAATGGCGAATATTCGTAACGGCTTTTTCAGTGGATCAAAACACTGCGCCGCCGGGGATCATACGGACGCGCTGAAAAGAAAAAGACCGCCCGGCAAAACGTTTCCTGCGTTTTGACCCGAGCGGCCCGAAAGGTTTCTATTTACTCTCCAAGAGAAGTCAGCGGCTGGGTGCCAAAGTAAGCGCAGATGGCCTCGTAATAGACACGGGCCGTCCGCTGGCAGCCATCCTCGTCTCCAAAGAGATCCACGTCCTCGGCGCTGGTGATGAAGCACTGCTCTGCCAATACCGCCGGGCAGTTGGATTCCTCCAAAAGGGTGAAGGTCTCCTCTTCCCGGACCCGGAGGTCGTTGGCTTCTGCCAGGACCTTGACGCCGTTTTCGTAGTAGATGTAACGGATGCCGCGCTGTCCCCGCAGAGAGCTCCCGGCATTTTCCATGCCGGCGGCCAGCTGCCGGGCGAAATACACACTCTCCCGATGCCAGGTCCGGCCCGGCGTAATGGGATAACACTCAAACCCGCTGGCTTCGGTGGCGGCAGAGTTGCCATGAATGGACAAAAGCAAATCCGGATGCTGACGGTTGGAGCGCTCGGCTCGTTCCATGGGGGTGGCGGTGACGTCGTAACTGTCCCGGGTGGTCACCGGTATGTAGTTGGAGTCGGCCTGCAGCCAGGCCATCAGAGCTTCAGCGGTGGCGGCCGTCATATCCTTTTCCACGATCAGACCGGTGGCGCCGGGATCATCCCCGCCATGACCGGCATCCACAGCCACCGTGTAAGGCGGTTCTCCTACATCCGGGCGGAAGTCCTCCCCCGGTTCTTCCGTAGCGCTGGCTTCCCGAATGGCGTTTTGGGCATTCATCCATTCAAGACCTGCCTGGCAGGCTTTGCCGAGAAGCAGGACAAGAACAAGGGCCGCGGCAGCCAGCTGCCAGCGCATCGCTCCCTTTTTCCCATGTCTGGATTTTGTGCCTTTTCGCCGCTTTTGCATCTGTTTTTGTACCTTCCGATTTTTACTTCATCCAATAAAACGAAACAAACCGCCCGCACATTGCAGCCGGGCGGCTGTTCCCTTCTTTTTACAGGTCCGGTTTGGTGTTTATTTCAGCTCGACCACCGTCACGCCGCTTTCACCTTCGCCATAGCGGCCCAGGCGGAAGCTCTTGACCATCCGATGTCCGCGCAGATGCTTCTGGATGGCGTTGCGCAGCGCGCCGGTGCCGTTGCCATGGATCAGATAGACAGTGGACTGACCGTTCAGGATGGCGCGGTCGATGAAGGAATCTGCCTCCTGGATGGCTTCGTCCACGGTCAGACCAAGCAGGTTGCACTCCATCTTGGCGTCCCGGCGGACTCGTTCCACATGGCCGCCTGCAGCGCGGCTGCCGTCGCCGGTCTGGCGGGTATAGCGCTGCTGGGCTTTGGTCTTGGGTGCAGCGGGAGCCTTTTCCATCTTGTCCGGCTGCTTGAGCCCCTTGAGGGGCACTTTGGTTTTGATGATGCCGGCCCGGACCAGAACGTCTCCGTTTCGATCCGGCAGAGCCAGAACGGTGGCCAGCTGGCCCAGCTCGGCAATGCAGACTTCCTGCCCTACCCGCACTTCCTTGAGGGGGACAAACTCCCGCACCGGGTTGTGCACCACATCCGAATTGGAAAACAGTTTGGCCGACTCCTTTTTGGCGATCTCCCGGGCGCGCTGGGCACGTTGCTGGGCGCTCATCTTCTCGTCTTTCTGGAGCTGGCGCAGCTCATCGGTGAGGCGGTAGGCCTCGTTTTCCACCTGCTGTGCCAGGGCGCGGGCCTTGGCACGGGCGGCTTCCAGCTCGTTTTCGCCCTGACGGATCAGTTCCTCTTTCTTTTTCTGGGCGGCTTCCAGCTGATGGGCCGCCTCATGGCGGAGACTCTCCACCTCGTCCTGGCTGGCTTTCAGCTGGAGTTTCAGATCATCCAGCTGGCCCAGCACTGCATCCAGACACTTGTCGTCCGCCGACAGATGCTGCTGGGCGGCCTCGATGACCCGCTCCGGAATGCCCAGTTTTTCGCTGATGAGGAACGCGTTGGATTTGCCGGGTACGCCGACGCTCAGCTTATAGGTGGGCCGCAGCGTTTCCAGGTCAAACTCACAGCTGGCATTGACTACACCGGGCGTTTCCAGCGCAAAGACTTTCAGCTCCGCATAGTGGGTGGTGGCCATCAGCAGGACACCCCGGCGGCGCAGTTCTTCAATGATGGCCACAGCCAGGGCGGCGCCTTCCGCCGGATCGGTGCCGGCGCCCAGCTCGTCCAGAAGCACCAGAGTGCCGGGACCGGCCAGTTCCAGAATGCCGGTGATTTTGGTCATGTGACCCGAGAAGGTGGACAGGCTCTGCTCGATGCTCTGTTCGTCGCCGATGTCCACCAGATACTCCTGGAACACACAGACTTCGCTGCGCTCGTCCGCCGGGATCAGGAAACCGCACTGAGCCATGGCGCACAGCAGGCCGGCCGTCTTGAGGGTAACAGTCTTGCCGCCGGTGTTGGGGCCAGTGATGATGAGAGAGTCATAATCCTGCCCCAGCGCGATGTTGACCGGCACGCACTTGGCCGGGTCGATCAGAGGGTGCCGAGCCCGAATCAGCGAGAAGGTGCTCTCATAGCTGACCGAGGGCTTGAAGGCCTTCATTTCAATGGCCATCCGCGCCTTGGCAAGCAGGATGTCGATTTCCAGCATGGCTTTGTAGCTGTACTGGAACTGAGGCTCAATGGCGGCCACCTGACTGGTAAAGGCCGTCAGAATCCGCTCGATTTCCTGGGCTTCCTGGGCGCGGTACTGCAGAATGCGGGCATTGGCTTCCACGACGGCCTGGGGCTCCACAAAGACGGTGGCGCCGGTGGAGGAAACGTCGTGGATGATGCCGCTGATTTCGCCGCGGTACTCGCTCTTGACCGGGACGACATAGCGCCCGTTGCGGATGGAAACCACGGCCTCCTGTAAGTACTTGGAGGACTCCATGTTGTGGACCAGGCTGTCCAGACGGTCACGGATGGAGTTTTCGGTGGCGCGGATCTTTTTCCGCAGTTCGTTCAGCGTGTGGGACGCAGTGTCCGCCATGGTATCCGGCGCAATGATGGCGTCGGAAATCTGCTGTTCCAGGCCGGGCTGCGGTGCCAGTGCGTAGAACAGGTCGTCGGTGGTCAGAGCATCGTGATCGGTGGAACCGTACCAGGTGCTCAGGTTCTGAAAGTTGCGCAGGGCGCCCGCCACCAGCAGCAGCTCACCCATGGACAGCACGCCGCCCTTGACCGCGCGGGTGGCCAGCTCGCTGACCCCTTCCACGCCGCCAAAGCGGGGCGAACCGTTCTTGATGAGCAGCGTATTGATGGCGTCGGTCTGATCCAGCATAAAGCGGACTTCGTCGGGGTCGCACTGCGGGGTCAGCTCCAGCATTTTGGCTCTGGCCTCTTTGCAGACACAGCCGGCGGCGGCCCGTTCGATGATTTTATTTAATTCCAGTGTTTTTAAGTAACTTGTCTCCATTGATTCAATCCTTTTTAGGCTGTAGGTCCGGGTCCCAGGCCGAAAGGGACCGCAAAAATTTCAGGGAGTTCAGCGATTTGTCCATGTGGGCCAGAGCATACTGCTCCGCCACATTGTACAAAAGCCGGGCACTGTTGGCGGAAATCCGAAATCCAAACAGTTTCTTGTCCTCAATCAGACAGATGTACCGCACCGCAAACAGTGCTCCCTTATCCAGGTTACAGGTTTTGTTTTCCTTGGCTGCGCAGTCTCCACAGAGCAGGCAGCCATCCTCTGCGTCCAGGCAAAAGCGGTCGCCGTCGTAGGCGCCGCAGCTCCGGCAGGCCAGCAGCTGGGGCATAAACCCGCACTCACTGGTCATCCGCAGCTCAAACACGGCCTTGACGATTTTGGGATCGGTCTTTTTCTGACAGATCTTGTACAGGCAGTTCATCAGGAGTTTCAGCTCTTTTTCGGCCGGCTGCTCCACCAGGGAGAGGGCCATGGTGAACTCCACCATGTACATGGCGACCCCCTGGGCCTCAAAACTGTAGCCTATGTCCCGGAAGTCGGTCTCATAGCCCGCTTCCACCACGGTGTACATTTTTTCTTCGGTGTTGCGGCCGGGCCGCAGGACAAACTCGGAATAACAGAGCTGTCCGCAGGCCGCAAAGAGATGGCTGGTCAGCCGCATGCTGTTTTTGGCAAATGCGGTAATCAGACCTTTTTCAGCGGTCAGAATCTTGAGAATCCGGTCCGACTCGCCGTATTCGATCTCCTGCATGACCAGGCCCTTGATGACAAAATCGTCCATTGTATGTTTCCTCTGCAGGTTTTTCGCCCGCAGCCCGCTTGTAGTCCAGATAGTGATCGATTTTTCCCGTCGAGGCAAACGCCTTCCAGCAGCTTTCAGCATCCATGTGTCAGCACCTCGCCTTCGGTTTCAGTGTTGACCCCATCTTAACCCCTTATCCCCGGGAAATCTGTCCTGTTCTGGCAGGCGTTTACTTCCGGTTCTGGTCCTGACGGAATCCGAAGCTGTTCAGCAAAAACTCATTGTCCCGCCAGTCGGGCTTCACCTTGACCCAGCACTGCAGGTTGACCCGGCAGCCCAGGAATTCTTCGCAGTCCACCCGGGCTGCGCTGGCGATCTTTTTGAGCATGGCGCCGCCTTTGCCGATCACCATGCCCTTGTGGCTCTCCCGTTCACAGTAGATGTTCACATCAATGTCCACCAGGGCGGTGCCGGGGCGCTCCTTGAAGCGCTCCACCACCACGGCCAGGCCGTGGGGAATCTCGTCCCGCATGAACAGCAGGGCTTTTTCCCGGATCAATTCGGCCACCAGCTCTTTCTCGGGCATATCGGTGTAAGCATCGTCCTCAAAGTAATGGGGGCCCTCCACCGCATAGCGGGCCAGCAGGTCAAACAGGTCCTCACAGTTCTTGTTGTCCCGGACGCTGACGGTGCACACCGCATCAAAGACGCCCAGGGCTTCCAGTTCAGCCTTGCGGGCTTCCAGCTCCGCCGGGTCTTTGACCAGGTCGATCTTGTTGATGACTGCAATGGCGGGACCGCTGCGGCGCAGCGCATCAATCAGCATCTGTTCCGACTCGTTCAGGCCGGGATGGGGCTCAAACAGCATCATGGACACATCCACATCGCCCACCGAATCGCTGGCTGTCTTGTCCATCCGCTTGCCCAGCTTGTTTTTGGCTTTGTGGACGCCGGGGGTGTCCAGGAGGACATACTGCAGGGGCCCGCGGGTGATGACGCCGGTGATCCGGGTACGGGTGGTCTGGGGTTTGGAGGTGACAATGGCCACCTTTTCTCCCACCAGCAGATTGGTCAGGCTGGACTTGCCCACGTTGGGCCGTCCGATGACGGCCACAAATACCGAGGAAGTATCGTAGTGGATGGTCGATTCGATTGCATTTTTATCCGTGTGATTCAAGGGTCATTCTCTCTTTCCGTTATCCCAAATATCCCAAAACGAACGCCGCTTATTCGGTGTAGCTCACCGTCCGGGGCAGGCCCAGCTGGAGCAGGACGGCTTCTTCCCGCTCCCGCATCCGCACAGCCTCCAGGCCGCCGTTCTCGTGGTCGTAGCCCAGCAGGTGAAGCATCGAGTGCACCGTCAGGAAGGCCACCTCCCGCTGGAGGGAGTGGCCGTAGAGGTTGGCCTGTTCCATGGCCCGCTCCATGCTGATGACGATATCTCCCAGCATCTTGCAGCCGTTGGTCTCGTTGATGTCATACTGGCCGTCCGACCCCAGAGGGAAGCTGAGCACGTCGGTGGGCATCGGCTTGTTGCGATACTGGTTGTTCAGCTCGGCAATGGCCGCATTATCGACAAAGGTTACGCTGATCTCAGCGGGGCCCTCAAAATGCTCGTATTCGAGCACTGCGTTGCAGGCCCGACGGATCAGAATCCGCAGGCCGGACGGGACTTTGACCGTTTTCTGCTCGTTGGTAATCAGTACTTTGTTGGACATCTAGGTCCGCTCCTTTCTTTTATAAGACGCTGAGGGCTCACCGCTTGGCGGGATGTGCGGCGGATTCATAAGCCTTGATGATCTCCTGCACCAGGCGGTGACGCACCACGTCTTTTTCATTGAAGTAACACTGTGCAATGCCGGAAATGTTCTTGAGCACCTGCAGCGCATCCACCAGGCCGCTGCGCGTGTGGTCGGGCAGGTCGATCTGGGTCACGTCGCCTGTCACCACGACTTTTGAACCGGTGCCCATACGTGTCAGAAACATTTTCATCTGTTCGGGGGTGGTGTTCTGCGCTTCGTCCAGAATGATGAAGGAATCATCCAGCGTCCGGCCGCGCATATAGGCCAGCGGGGCCACCTCGATCAGCTGCTTTTCCACCAGACGCTCAAAGGTCTCGGCTCCCAGCATATCAAACAAGCCGTCGTAGAGGGGCCGCAGATATGGGTCTACCTTCTGCTGCAGGTCGCCGGGCAGAAAGCCCAGCTTCTCTCCGGCTTCCACGGCGGGACGGGTCAGGATAATCCGGGAGACATCCTTGGCTTTGAACGCCTTGACCGCCATTGCCACCGCCAGATAGGTCTTGCCGGTGCCGGCAGGGCCTACGCCAAAGGTGATGGGATGGGTGCGGATGGCCGCCAGATACTCCTTCTGCCCCAGCGTCTTGGGACGGATGGGCCGGCCCTTGACGGTGACCGCCACAAAATCTTCGGTCAGCTCCCGCACCCGTTTCTCCTCGCCGTCGTGGGCCAGGCTCATGCAGTAGTGGACGGTCTGATCCTCCAATGGCGTGTGGTTCTCGATCAGGAGCAGCATTCCCTCGACGGCGCGGGCTGCGGCCGCCACGTTCTGATCCTCGCCCGACAGGCGCAGCATGGTGCCCCGGCAGGTGGCCGTGACAGAAAACTCCTTCTCCAGCAGACGAATGTTGCAGTCGCAGTTTCCAAACACTGCGGCGGCAATCTCTACACTGTCCAGTTCGATACTTTTTTCAGCCATGTGATTCCTCCCGATGCATCCGGCGCGGCACAGGCTGTGTGTCCGCCGGGTTCGACCCAAAATGGTTCTTGTATTTATTATATCACCAAAACTTTGCAGTGGAAACTGTGAAAACTGTACAAAATTATTTGCGCACATTGAAGCGCTTTTTCATGTGGAGGCCGAGCCTGTCCCCACTGAATGCAGGTCCGGCCCGCTGCGGGCGCAATCCCTTGACACTGACCGGTTTTTATGCTAAAATAACTTGCGTTGCAGATGGCGCAGCGTGCTACTGTGGCTCAGCCGGTAGAGCAGCTCACTCGTAATGAGCAGGTCGTCCGTTCGAATCGGATCAGTAGCTCCATAGAATGTCCCCGGAATCGCATCAAGCGGTTCCGGGGATTTTTATGTTTCCGGAACGGCGCGGCAGAGCTGGCAGGCCAGCAGGCAGCAGCCCAGAAAGACCAGCACGGCACAGTCCGGCGGAACCCGCCGCAGGACCACAGGTGCGGTATGGGGAACCGCCCCGGCGGAGACATTCCCTCCAGGCAGCCAGAGGCTCAGCCGGAACAGCAGCAACGACAAGGGCAGATGGAGCAGCCGGGCGGTCAAAAGTGGGCGGAAAGAGACTTCCACCGGGCAGATGGTGCGTACCTGCAAAAGAACCGACGTCCCCTGCAGGCTGATGGCTGCACAGCACAGCCAGCTGGCCCAGCGTCCGGCGCGGGAAGCCAGATCGCAGCCCGAACAGACCTCCAAAACCATGGCGGCAGGCAGGCTAATCTTGGGCCACATGGCCCCCAGTCCCCCGGTCATCAGGCGAAAATAGAGGATGAACCCGCACAGCTTGCAATAGGTTATGGCGGCATCGGCAATGACGGCATCCAGCCGAAGCGGCGGCATCGCAGCCGGGGCCGAAACCATGACATTTGAGTTCTGGGCCGCAGGAGGATGCACACGGCAAAGGATGACCGCCGAGATCCACCCGGCCAGAGCCTGTACCATAAACAGCCGAATCCCCAGTCCGGTGCTGCCCAGCATTCCCTGGCCCACCGTCAAAATGACAAAGGATGGCCCCGAGCAGATACAGGCAGGCAGCAGACAGGCGGCCTGCTGCGGAGATAATCGGCCAGCACGGACAGCCTGGGCTGCCGCATTGGCAGCCGGCGCAAATCCGCCGGTAAAGCCCATCAGCAGCACGCCCCCGGCACAGGAGGCGTTTGCCCCGGCCAGCCAGGCCGCCGGGCGAAGCAATGTCCCCAGCAGATCTCCCCCGCCGCTGCGGACCAGCAGCGTGGAAACAATCAGAAAGGGAAACAGTGAAAGCAGCAGCGGCCCTCCACAGAGGGCCAGCCCCTCCCGAAGCGCCTGTGCACAGGCCTCAGGCGCCCAAAAAGGCAGAATGCCGGTCAGCAGAGCGATGCACACAAACAACGTCCTTTGCAAATAGCGCATAAGCAGCCCCCCTGTTTCCATATATATGGACAGAAGCGGCGGGCCATACCGGCCCAAGCGGCGCGGCGTTGCCGACTGCACGGGCCGCAAACAGGAGGGGAAAAGGTGTCAAAACAACGCAAAAGACGGCTTACGCCGCAGAGCTGGCTCAAGCTGCTGTTTGGCCAGCCCCCCGCCGGGATGTACCGCCGTCCATCCGTCTACATGACCGGGACCCAGATGGAAATTGAGCATTTCCGGCGGATTCGCACCTACGATGAGAGTAAACTCTGTCTGGAACTGTACGGCGGCACCTTCACCGTCTATGGGGATCAGATGCGGATTCTCTCACTGGCGGCGCACCGGATCACCCTGCAGGGGCGGTTTGTAAGGACAGATTTTACCGATAGCATCGATGGATAAAAGGAGGCGGCTGGATGGAGGTTGTACAGCTCTGGGCGGGGGTTGTGTTCACCGCCCTCAGCGGCGACACCGAGGGTCTGTTGAACGATGCAGCCCAGGCAGGTATACATCTGTCCCGCATCTGTCCCCAGCCCGGCGGCTTTTCGGGACGCTGCGCGGCCTGGCGCTATCAAAAACTGGCCGCACTGGCCCGGCGGCACAGAGTGCGTTTGCAGGTACGGCGGCGGAAAGGACTATTTTTCCATCTGAGGCCCCTGTTTCGCCGGAAAGGACTGTGGGCTGGACTGGTGTTTTTTGTGCCGCTTCTGCTCTGGAGCCGGGGACTGATCTGGTCGGTGGACTATGGCAGCCTGACCGCCGGGCAGCAGGCCCGGGCGGCACTGGTTCTGCGGGAGGAAACCGGCCTGGAACCCGGCGTCCGTGTGACCCAGGATCTCCTGACCGTGGGCGAATACGCACTTTTAAAGAGCGGCGAATTCTCCTGGGCAAGCCTCAATTTCTTCGGCGGCCGTCTGGAAGTGGAGGCCGCAGCCGCCAAACAGGTGCCCGCCATCTTTTCAGGCAAGCTGCAAACCCTCTGCGCCCGGATTGGCGGCGTTGTGACTGAGGTCAATTTGAAAAGCGGCACCGCTCTGGTGGTGCCAGGCCAGCAGGTGGAAACGGGTCAGCCGCTCATCGGTACAAGCCGCACCGAACGGGACGGAACACCCATTTTTGCCCCGGCTGCCGGCGTGGTGATGGCCCGGTTTGAGTGGAGCGCCCAATACGACCAGTCTCTGACGGAGGAAGTGCCCCTTCTGACCGGCCGAACCCATACCAAGCTTCGCCTGTCCTGCGGGGGATTTCATCTGACCCTTCCCGGGCTGGACGGCGGACTGGTAGGGCCGACCTCCAACGATGTGGAAATCACCCGTCACATTCAGATGGAGCTGGGGGGCCTACCGCTGCCCATAGCAGTGGAGGAAACCATCCGCTATCAACGGCGGACCCGGCCGGTGAACTATTCGGATGATCTGGCGTTGGCCATGGCCCGGCTGCATTGCCTGCAGGAACTGGAAGAGGAGTGGCCGGGGGCTGAAATTGTGGCCCAGCAGGAAACGGTAGAACGAAAAGCGCATCAGCTGCACTATGCCGTCACCTATACCCTGCTGGACAATATTGTAGAGGGATAATATCGCACACAAAAACGGCCGGCCCGTGCTCTGCAGCGGGGTCAGCCGTTTTCTTATGTATGGGGTTTACTGTGCTTCCTCAGGGGCGGCCTCGGAGGTCTCCGGCAGATCCTTCAAAAGCTGGTTCAGCTCAAAGTTGTACTTGCTGTGGCAGAAGTGGCACACCACTTCGCAGTGGGGGTCCTCGTCCCGAAGCTTTTCCAGCTCCTTGCGGCCCAGGCTGAGCAGCATGGCCTTGGTGCGCTCCTCGCTGCAGTCACAGCGATAGGACACCTGGCGGGTATCCAGAACCGACGGTGCAAAGCCTGCCAGAGCTTTTTCCATCATGTCCTTGGGGGTGGCGCCGGCGCGCAGCATCTCGGTCACCGAGGGCATGGCGGCAATGTTCTGCTCCAGCTGAGTGATCTCGGCGTCGGTGGCGCCGGGCAGCAGCTGCACCATATACCCGCCCGCACAGTGGATGGTGAGGTCCGGGTCCACCAGAACACCCAGAGCGCAGACGGTGGGGATCTGCTCACTGTAGGCATAGTACGCCGTCAGGTCCTCGGCGATTTCGCCCGACACCAGCGGCACCTGGCCTACCGTGGGCTCCTTCTGAAGCTTGTTGTCCCGGATGACGGTGAGGACGCCGTCTTTGCCCACAGCACCGCCCACATCCAGGTGGCCGTCGGCCCGGGGCGGCAGCTCCACCAGGGGGTGGTCGATGCAGCCCTTGACGTTGCCGGTGCCATCGGTGCAGGCAATCACCAGGCCGGCAGGGCCGCCGCCATTCACCCGCAGGGTGATGCTGTCCCGGCTGTCCTTGAGCATGGCGCCCATCAGGGATGCGCCCGTCAAAAGACGGCCCAGTGCGGCGCTGCAGGTGGCGCTGGTCTTGTGAAGCTGTTCTGCTTTACAGACAATATCCGTCGAATCTATGCCGCAAAATACAACGCCTCCGTTTTCAGAGAGGCCGCGAATCAGTTCAGACATTCTTCTCCCTCCAGCTGTGTGTAGTTTTTGACCGCGCAGAAAAAGTACCGTTCACTGGTCTCGGTCAGGGGGCCGAAGGTCTCCCCATCGCAGACCGACTCCAAAGTGAAGCCGTGCCGCTCCAGCGCAGCGCGGATCTCGGCCAGCTCGTAGGTGTACTCGCAGAATTCCTCATGGAAGGATTCGCCGTTTTCGCGGTCGTCAATATCCAGAGAAATCCGGACCCGTTTGCCGCCGTCCTCGATCTGGTTGCACCAGACACAGCCGGCGTCCTCCCCTTCGAAGGTGAAGGTGTTGTTGCCCAGAACGTTTTGATGCTTGTAGGGGGTGTTCATGTCGAACAGCAGCACCCCGCCCTTCTCCATGAAAAAGGCGGCATTGGCAATGGCGGCATCCAGCGACGGCAGATGGTTGAAGGTGTCAAAGGTGGACACCGCGCCCCGGATGGTGCCGTACAGATCCAGGCTGCACAGATCCTGCTGGAGCAGCAGCAGATGATTGGTGAGCTCCAGCTGGTCGGCCTTGTCCCGGACCACACAGAGCATTTCTTCCGACTGATCAATGGCGATCATTTCATAACCGGCCTGGGCCAGCATGAGGGTCAGTTCTCCGGTGCCGCAGCCCAGGTCAGCCAGAATGCCGTCCCAGATGCCGTGGTTTTCCAGCTCCTGCCGGACGTGCCGGTACAGGGTTTCGTAGTCGGCGTCCTCGTTGAAGGAGTCGTAAAAATAGGCAAACTCGTTATACGCCATCGGTCTGCTCCCCATCCGCCAGAGCGCCGGTCACGGCGGCGTCCAGAATTGCCTGCAGCTCAGGAATGCCGCTGCCGCTCTCGGCGCTGGTCAGGACCACCGCCTGGCAGCCATAGGCCAGACAGATCTTTTCAAAGGCCTGGCGGGTCGACTCCATCTGGCTCTTTTTCAGCTTGTCACCCTTGGTCAGGGCCACCACATAGGGAATCCGATGATAGTGCAGATACCGCAGCATCTGGGCATCGTCGGCGCTGATGTCGTGGCGGCAGTCGATCAGCTGGACCAGCAGGGTATGATGGCGGGCTGCATCAAAATAGCTGTTGATCAGCTCGTCCCAGCGCTGGCGGTCGGCGTTGCTGACCTTGGCGTAGCCGTACCCGGGCAGGTCCACAAAGTAGCAGTTATCCACCCCATAGAAGTTGATGGTGGCGGTTTTGCCCGGCGTACTGGACACACGGGCCAGGTTTTTGCGGTTGCAGAGCTTGTTGATCAAGCTGGATTTGCCCACATTGGACCGGCCCGAAAAGCTGATCTCCGGCCGGTCACTGGCAGGCAGCTGGCTCGAAATGCCATAGCTGGCCAGAAAGTCCGCTTTGTTGTAGTTCATATTCTCTCCTCATCCGGTCTGGTTCAGCAGACGACTCCCGGCTGCGGCGTTTTGTCCGCCGGCGGCAGGATGGCGTCCGGGGTTTTGGTTTTGCGGGCGCGGGTGCGCCGTGCGGGCATGGGCTGAGGGGTCTTGAGCAGTGCGGTATCCAACACCTGTTTCAGGTTGGAAACCGGCATGAACTGGATATTCTCCTTGACCTCGTCGTCCACATCGTACAGGTCGCTCTCGTTGTCCTTGGGGATCAGCACCAGCTTCATCCCCTCGCGGTAGGCTGCCATGCTCTTTTCACGCAGGCCGCCGATGGCCAGCACGTTGCCGTGCAGGGTGATCTCGCCGGTCATGGCCACATCGCCCCGCACCGGCCGGCCGGACAGACAGGAAATCAGAGCCGTGGTCAGGGTGACGCCGGCCGAAGGCCCGTCCTTGGGAATGGCGCCCTCGGGGGCGTGAATGTGCAGGTCGCACTTCTTGAGCTTCTCGGTGTCGATGCCGTACTCCGCAGCGTGAACCCGGGCGTAGGTGATGGCCAGCTGGGCACTCTCCTTCATCACGTCGCCCAGAGAACCGGTGACGGTGATCTTGCCCGAGCCGTCCTCAATGACCTGTACCTCAATGGGCAAAGTCTCGCCGCCCACACTGGTCCAGGCCAGGCCGTTGGCGATGCCCACGGCATTGTCCCGATTGAGGAACTCCGGCTTGACCATCCGGGGTCCCAGCAGTTCCTCCAGCATAGAGGTGGTCACCGAGACGCTCTCGGTCTCCCCTGCGGCAATCTTGCGGGCACATTTGCGCAGGACGCTGGTAATGGTGCGCTCCAGGCTGCGGACGCCTGCTTCCCGGGTGTAGCCGTCGATGATGCCGTACAGCGCGCCCTGGGACAGGGTCACCTTGCCGGTCAGGCCGCAGAGCTCCAGCTGCTTGGGCAGCAGATGGCGGCGGGCAATGTTGTACTTCTCCACGCGGGTGTAGCTGGGCAGCTCGATGACGTCCATACGGTCCCGCAGCGGGCCGGGAATGCTGCCCAGGTCGTTGGCGGTGGTGATGAACAGAACGTGGCTCAGGTCATAGGGAATATCCAGGAAATGATCCTTGAAGGTGTTGTTCTGCTCGGGGTCCAGAGCTTCCAGCAGGGCAGCCGCCGGATCGCCGCGGAAATCACCGGCCAGCTTGTCGATCTCGTCCAACAGGATCAGGGGATTCTGGCTCTTGGCGGTGATCATGGCGCTGATGATCTTGCCCGGCATGGCGCCGATGTAGGTGCGGCGGTGGCCGCGGATTTCTGCCTCATCCCGCACGCCGCCCAGGCTCAGGCGGACATACTTGCGGTTCAGGCAGGAGGCAATGGACCGGGCGATGCTGGTTTTGCCCACGCCCGGAGGGCCCACCAGGCAGATGATCTGAGCCTTGACGTCGGGGGCCAGCTTACGGACGGCCAGCAGCTCCAGAATCCGGTCCTTGACCTTTTTCAGGCCATAGTGGTCGTGGTCCAGAATCTGCTGGGCCTTGACGATGTCCAGGTCGTCCTCGGTGAAGGTGTTCCAGGGCAGATCCAGGCAGGTGTCCAGGTAGGTACGGATGACGGTTGCCTCCTGGTTGCTGCCCTGCATCTTGGCCAGACGGTCCACCTCTTTCAGCAGCTTTTTCTCGCTGTCGGGTTCCAGATGGAGCTCGGTGATCCGGCGGCGGTACTCGTCGGCCTCAGCGTGGGTGTCATCCCCTTCCCCCAGCTCGCTGCTGATGATGTTCAGCTGCTCGTGGAGGTAGTAGTCCCGCTGGTTTTTGTCCATGGACTCATTGACCTTGTCCGAGATCTCTTTTTCGATCTGCATGACCTGGCACTCCCGGCGCAGCAGCTCGATCAGCTTTTCCAGACGGCCGGTCAGGGTGTTTTCATCCATCACCGCCTGCTTGTCCTCATAGCGGAGCAGCAGGTTGGCGGGGACATATTCGCTCAAAAAAACGGGGTCGTCGTTGGAAACGATGGCGAACACCACATCCTTGGCCAGACGCTGGTTCAGGGACAGATACTCGTCAAAAACGCTCTTGAGGGTGCGGACCAGGGCGTCGGTCTGGAGAGCGTTCTCCTCCTTGGCGCCGCGGACCGGAGCCTGCTGGACTGCTGCCAGCAGGAACTTGCCGTCACTGTCCAGGTCGATCATCTTGGCGCGGTACTTGCCCTCCACCAGAACCCGGACCAGGTCGTCCGAAACCCGCAGAATCTGCTTGATTTCGGCCACCACGCCATAAGTAAACAGGTCGTCGTGGGTGGGCTCGTCGGTGTCCATCCGTTTCTGGGCGACCAGAAATACATTGGAATTGTTGCTCATCGCCCACTCAATGGCGGCGATGCTCTTTTCACGGCCCACTTCAAAGTGAACCAGGTTGTTTGGGAAGACCACCAGCCCGCGCAGGGCAATGGCAGGAAGATGAAGCGTCTGCCGCTCCACCTTGATCGTTACTTTCTCAGACATTGTGAACCTCCCAAAGCTGTGCCCCGGTTTGACAATGGGCACAGCCTTTTGTTCTTTTGCAGGGTTGCAGGGTTTGGCAGCAGTGCGCTGCCTTGTCCCTGTATTATAACGGGTTGCGGCGGCGGTTGCAATGGGTCCCACTGCTTTTGCCAGCGAAGCGGGGCCGCAAAGTTTTTCCATCTGCCGCAGCCTTCTTTATCCTTGCTTCCGTTCCCTTATATTATAGCCCAGCTTGTCCAGTGCCGGCAACAGGGCCCGCAGAATCAGGGCCGTCAGGGCTCCCATCGCCAGGCCCAGCACCAGCATCACCGGTGCATAGTAGAGGGACATGGAGGAGGAAATAATCACTCCCGCCCCCAGCAGCTGGCCTACATTGTGAGCGAAGGCGCCGCAGACCGACAGGATGAACCAGGTGGGACGCAGCGGCAGCACATCGTACAGCAGCCACATCACCAGCAGCGACAGCAGGCCGCCGCACAGGGAGAGGAATCCCGCCGTGGGACCTGAAACCAGAAAGACAAACAGCGCCTTGAGCAGATCCAGAATCAGGGCCTGTTTGGGGCCCATGAACAGCAGGGCGTACATCACCACCACGTTGGCCAGGCCCAGCTTCATGCCGGGCAGCAGGCCCGGGATGGTGAGAGTGCCCTCGGCGAAAGAAAGGGCCATGGCCAGGGCAAAGAGCATCCCCGAAAGGGCAATCTGTTTGGCTTTACTTCTCTCCTGCCTGCGCATGGGCTGCCTCCTGCGGGGCATCAGTCCCCGCTGCTCTCGGTTGATTCAAGCGAACGTTCATACTGCTCCTGCTCCTCGACGGCGGCCTCCCAGGCGGCAAAGAGCTCCTCCTGATGGAAACGCAGATCTTCCAGCTCGTCGCTCTTCTGGCGCAGCAGCTGGGGATCGTTGTAGACCTCCGGCGAGTTGATTTCGTTGTCCAGCTCCACCTCGCGGGCACCGCACTTCTCCATCTCCTCTTCACAGGCCTTGATCTTGGCCCGCAGCTCGGCACGGCGGCGGCGCTGCTCTTTGCCGTAGCCGACTTTCACGGTGTCGGCCTTTTCCTGGACTTGCGCAGCCGGGGCGGCACGGCCCATCAGGGCGTCGTAGCTGGGATAGAGGGTGGCTTTGCCGTCCTCCAGGTAGAGGATGGGGCAGGCCAGACTGTTCATCAGGTGACGGTCATGGGTGACCAGCAGCAGGGTGCCGGTATAGGCCATCAGGGCCTCGGTCAGGTTCTCGCGGGTGTAGATATCCAGGTGGTTGGTGGGCTCGTCCAGGAACAGCAGATTGGGCCGCTCCAGCACGATCTCCGCAAAGCGGAGGCGGGCCAGCTCGCCGCCCGACAGAGAAGCGCAGTCCTTAAAGACGTTCTCCCCCCGAAAGCCCAGCCGCGCCAGGTGGCTGCGGACTTCCAGCTCGGTCATCTGGGGGTATTTGTCCCAGATGGCGTCGATCACCCGGCCTGCGCCGGCTCGGTGCTGCTGCTGTTCAAAGATGCTGGGCCGTGCACCGGTGCCCAGACGGACCATGCCGCCCGAGGGCCGCCGGCGGCCGTCCAGCACCTGCATCAGGGTGGACTTGCCTGCGCCGTTGGGGCCGGCAATCACCAGACGCTGGCCGCGGCAGACGGTATAGGTAAAGGGTTCCAGCAGAACCCGGTCCCCGATGCGGATGGTCAGGTTTTTCAGGATGACCAGCTCGTTCCAGGGCTCCACGTCGTACTCAAAGCGGAAATTCAGCTTGTTGGTTTCGTCTTTGGGCGCTTCGGTGATCTCCAGCTTTTCCAGCTGTTTGCGGCGGCTCTGGGCCATTTTGGTGGTGGAGGCCCGCACCAGGTTCCGGTCGATATAGTCCTGCAGTTTCTCCGCCAGGGCTACGTCGGCGTCGTGCTGCTTCTGGCGCAGGGCGTCGGCAGCCTCCTTCTGAGGCAGATAGGCCGAGAAGTTGCCCTTATAGGTGGTCATGCTGTGGCCCGAGACTTCCCAGATCTTGGTACAGACGTTGTCCAGGAAATAGCGGTCATGGCTGACCACCAGCACCGCGCCGGAATAACCTTTCAGGTAATTTTCCAGCCACTCCATGGTGGTGAAATCCAGGTGGTTGGTGGGCTCATCCAGGATCAGGATGTCGGGCTTTTCCAGCAGCAGCTTTGCGATCCGCAGACGGGTCAGCTCGCCGCCCGACAGGACCCCCACGTTCTTCCCCCAGGTGTCCTGAGGAAAGCCCATGCCGCCCAGCACCTTCTTGATGTTTACATCCATGTGGTAGCCGTCGGCGGCGTCCACCACCGCCTGAAGGGCGGCGTGCTGCTCCAGCAGGGCCGGGTCCGTCTGGTTGACGGCCATCTTTTTCTCCACAATCTGCATCTGCGCCATGGCGTCCAGCACCGGCGCAAAGGTGGAGCGCATCTCGCCGTAGACATCCAGGGTGTTGTCCAGCTTGGCGTTCTGGGCCAGATACCCCAGGGTGACGCCGTGAGTCAGGCTGAACTCGCCGTTATAGTCGGTGTATTCACCGGTCAGGATTTTGAGAAGGGTGGTCTTGCCGGCGCCGTTCTGGCCCACGATGCCGATGCGGTCTTCCCGCTCGACACTGGCCGTCACGTTCTCCAGCACGATCTTCTCCCCAAACGTCTTGCCGATATGTTCCAGATTCATCAACATCGTTTTTCTTCCCCACACTCTGCGTCGGGGTCCGGGGGTTCTGTGTTCAGAAACCTCAGACCTGATGACGCCGGTTTTTCTGCCCCACGCGGGCCAGCTCATCCGGTTCCATGACAATGGGATAGAGCTGCTCCAGGGCGTCGATCTCATAGGTCGGGCTGACCTGGCCCGGATTTTCCGCATGGGCCCGGTTGAGCCAGCAGGTATCCAGCCCGGCATTGATGCCGCCCTGGATATCGCTGGTCAGGCTGTCGCCCACCACCAGCACGTGCTCACGATTCTCCACCCCCAGGGTTTTGAGGGCGGTATCAAAAATCTTGCGGTTGGGCTTTTCGCTGTCCGACCGCTCGGACACAAAGACTTCCTCCATGAAAGCCGCCACGCCGGACTCCTTCACACGGCGGCTCTGGACTTTGTCAAAGCCGTTGGTGACGATGGCCAGGGTGGACACCTCCGCCAGCTCATGCAGCACATCCAAAACGCTGCCCGGCATCAGGTCGGGATGGGTGGACAGCTGATTGAGATAATAGCGGTTCATCTCTGCGCCGTTGCCGGCTGCGCCGATCTCCTTCAAAAAGCGGGTAAAACGCTCATTCATCAGCTTGTCGCGGCGGATCTGGCCTTTTTCCAGCTGACGCCAGAGGCCCTCGTTGATTTCGCGGTACTTTTGTACGTTTTCGTTGGAAGGCTCAATGTTGTACTGGGCCAGGGTTTCGGCCAGAGCCTTGCTCTCGGCCGCATCAAAGTCCAGCAGGGTGTTGTCTGCATCGAACAAAATGCAGTAGTATTTTGCCATACGTCTTCCCTCTCTTTCAAATGTCTTTTACAAGGCAAAGCCAGCCCCGTTTACGCAGAGCTGGCCCTGTCGTATCACTCGTTTACCATCGCGTACCCGCCCGCATCGTCGGTCTGCTGGGGCCGGTTGTCAATGCAGCGGCGATCCACGGGTGTCTCGCCGCCACAGCCGCAGCCATCATCCTCGATGGGGCCGGGATCTACAATTTCCCACTCCATCTCATAGAAATCGACGCTGCCGTCGGTCACATTGCCGAAGCCAGGCTTGCTGACGACAAAATCTTCCTGCTGCATCCTTGGGGTTCCTCCTCTCCTACAGGGCTTTGGGGATGGCTGTACACCCTTGCGGGGACGCCATCCGGATATACCTCAGCCTATGCAGGCAGGAGCCAGGAGGTGCCTGTGGAATCAGTCCACCCGGAACAGGCCGTCCATCACTTCACCCAGCACGCTGCCGGAAGAATCCGAACTGTCGCCCTGGGAGGCGGAGCTGCTGGAGGACGAACCGGGCCGCGGGGCCTCGGGATCGTCATTGACCGAGCTTGCCTGGGAGCTGGACGAGGAACTGCTGGAGGAAGGCTTGCTGCTGGAATTGGAGCTGGAGTTCGAAGTCGAGCTGGAACCGGAGCTTGAACCAGAGTTGGAACTGGAGCTGGAGCTAGTAGAGCTCGAACTGCTGCCGGAGCTGGACGAACTGCTGGAAGAAGAGGAGCTGCTCGACGAAGAACTGCTGGAGCTGGAACTGGAGCTCGAGCTGGTGGACGAAGAAGCGGAAGCCTCCTCCGAGGGCTCAGACGACGAGCTGGAGGACCCGGACGAGCTGGACGAAGAACCAGAAGAACTGGAGGACGAGCTCGACGAGCTGGAAGAGCTGCTGGAGCTGGAACTCGAGCTCACGCCGCTGTCGAAGGAAATGTTCAGGGTGTTGCTGACCACCTGGCTGTCGTTGTAGGTCAGGACAGCGTAGACGCTGTAGGTCTGGTTGGCCAGGACGGGGTCCACAATGAAGGTGATGGAGGTCTTGCCTGCGGCATCCTCCGATTCAACGCCGTTGACATACCAGCGCAGGTTTTCGGCCTTGGCATACTGGCCGCTCAGCTTGGCTTTCAGGGTGTAGTTCATCCCGAAGATGCCGGAGCCCTGCCCGGAGATTTCCACCGAGGCGCGGGAGAACACAGCGGTCACATCCAGATTCTGCTTGAAGCCGCTGTCGGTACGGGTGCGGCTGGTGACGCCATCGCTCCAGTTGACGAAGAAGTAGCCCTCGGCCGGGACAGCCGTCACGGTGACAGACTCATCCGCAGACACATTGAAGAGCAGAGAGGTCTGGCCGGAGGAATCGCCGCTGGTCAGGGTGCCGCCGGTCTGGTCAATGCGGTAGCGGGCCTCAAAGGTCTCGCCGTCGGCCGCCTCGGAAGAGCTGGACGCAACCGGATCGCTGGGATTGCTGGTGTACTCCAGGGTACGGGTGGGAATGTTGCTGGTATCGGGACGGCGGTCCTCGGTCTCATAAGCGTGGGTGGTCAGGTAGTTCAGAACTGCCTTCAGGCCGCTGCTCTTGAGGTGGATATCGCCGCCGATATAGTAGTCGTCCAGACCAAAACCGGTGGAGGGATCCTTCAGCACCTCGGCGCTGTTGAGGAACTTGACGCCCAGGTTCTCGCACATGGTCAGAAGAGCCATGTTGAAGTCATCGATCTTCTGCTGCGAGATGGAGGGGTAGTTGGAGTGGTCCTGGGGGACCGGCGGAATGGTGTTGACAATGATATCGGTATAAGGATAGCTGGCCTGGATATCCTGAATCAGCTGCGAATAATAGCCGATGAAGGTCTCCACTTCCATGGCGTTGTCGTTGGTGCCCAGGGTGATGACCACACGGCGGGGCTTCATCATCGCCACGGCCTGGGCCATGGTATAGCGCTGATCGGTCCCCTTAAAGGTGACCAGCTCCTCCGAGAGGGCGCTCTGGATGCCGATGCCCTCCTTGGCACAGAACTGCTGAAGGGTGATCAGGCCGTTGTTGTACAGACGAACGGTGTTGGAATCGCCCAGGAACAGGGTGTCATTGAGGTAGGCCTCTCCGGCGTCTGCCGTCTCGGTCAGCAGAGCGGAGGACTGGGTGTCCACCTGATAGTGGTTGGCCAGATCGTCCGGCTCCTCGACCTGAGGAATCGAGCTGGCGGAATCTCCGCCCCGGGTGGAAAGGAGTACATAGGTGACGCTGGCCGTAATCAAAATGGCCAGCGCACACACAGCACATACAAGAATTGCCTGTTTCTGGATCGGTGTCATAGACTGTGAATTTCGACTCATGATAACTTCCCCATCTTCTCCGTCAGAGCGACTCTCCCAACAGGAGGTCGGTCAGTTGTTGGCAGCTTTCAGCATAGAGCTTGGGGCCAAACGGCGCCAGCTCTTCCCTGCTGCCGTAACCATACAGCACGGCGGCGGCGTCCAGCCCACAGGCGGCTGCACCCCGCATATCGTCGTGCCGGTCGCCCACCATCAGGGCGCGTTTGCCCTGGAGCAGAGGCTGGTCCAGCACATACTGCACCACCTGCGTTTTGGTGTCGCGGCTCTTGTCCATGGATGCACCGGCGATCAGGTCCAGCAGAGGCGCCAGCCCCTGTTCTTCCAGGATCGGGGTTACAACCTGGGTGGGTTTGGATGTGGCTGTGCAGAGGGTCAGGCCCGCAGCCTTGAGGCGGCGCAGCATATCGGCTGCGCCGGGGTAAGGCTTGCACATATGACATCCCCGGACAGCATAGCTGCTCCGGTAAAGCTCTGTGGCCCGCTCAATCTCGGCTTCGTCGGTGTAATACTCGGCAAAGGTCTTGCGCAGAGGCGGACCTACATAACGCATCAGGTCCACGCCGGTGATGTCCGTCCCCATGGTGTGGAAGACCTCCCGCAGCGTGAAAAGAATACCCGGGGCGGAATCCAGCAGGGTTCCGTCCACATCAAACAGGACAGCATCGTAGGATAACAAACGGCGCTCCTCCTTCTATTGTGATGGATATACAGTAGGTAGTATAGCACAATTTGCCCCAATGGGCAATTCCAGGGTGATGATTTAACGAATTTTCCATTTATATCCTAAACAAGTCCGGCCGCAAAAACAGCTTGTCCCCGCGAAAAGCAACGCAAAACGCCCGTCCCAGGCGATGGGACGGGCTGCAAAGGGAACGTTTGGCTTCAGAGCAGCGTCATCAGCAGATGGGGTTGTTGTTGTCGGTGCAGCAGCCCTCACCGTCATAAGACAGGTTGTTGGTGACGAACTCCAGCTTATCCTTGAGCACCAGCTCCAGGTTGGCCACGGCGTGGACCATGTTGGTGGCAGAGTCGTTGATCTCCAGCAGCTTGCACAGGTCGATGCCATCCATATTGAGGGCGGTCTTCATCTTCTGGCTCTCGGCGCAGAGGATGTAGCTCAGGGCGCTCTCCTGCATGGCGATGCTCTCGAACAGGTCCAGAACAACCTGATGCAGCGAATGGGCCTCGATCTTGGGGCAAGTGGTATTGATGGTGGTCATAGCGGATATCCTCCCTTTCATCTGTTTTGGATACGCCAGTCTATGCCGCCGACCTGCCATGTGTGCAGAAGGTCAGGTTTCTTCCTGTTCCGGCTTCTGCATCCGCTCAATGATGGTCTGATAGCCGCCGGCTCCGTACTGAATGCAGCGGTTGATCCGGCTGATGGTGGCGGTGCTGATCTCCGCCGACTTGACGATCTGCTCGTAGGTCTTGCCCTCCAGCAGGAGCTTGGCAGCCTCCAGCCGCTGGGACATGTCGGAAATTTCCTTCACGGTGCACAAGTCATCAAAAAAGCGATAGCACTCTTCCCTGTCCCGAAGGCTCAGAATCGCATCAAAGAGCGAGTCGGTCAGGGCGTTACGTCTGGGATTTTTGTCTGTCATGGGACGGCCTCCTGTATTTTCCTGCGGCGTCATTGTCCCTCCACTTTAGCATGGGAAAGCGTAAAAGTCAAGAGGTCGAAGGATCTTTTCTGCCAGGAGAACGCAAAAAGAGGGCGCTGCCCTGTGACAGGCAGCGCCCCCGACGGGGTTTGGTTGTGGGTGAATGGCGCAAAAACGCTTACTTCACCATGCTGGCGACTTCAGCTGCGAAGTCGTCGGAACGCTTCTCCAGGCCCTCGCCCTTCTGGAAGCGGGCGAACTTGACGATCTTGATGTCGCCGCCCAGCTCCTTGGCCACCTTAGCGGTGTACTGAGCAACAGACAGGTCGCCGTCCTTGACGAACTCCTGGTCAACCAGGCAGTTCTCCTTGTAGTACTTCTTCAGCTTGCCCTCGATCATCTTGATCTTGACAGCCTCAGGCTTGTTGGCGTTCTTGGGATCGCTGGACATCTGGACCAGCATGATCTCCTTCTCCTTGTCGATGACCTCAGCGGGAACGCTGGCCTCGTCCAGGTAGCTGGGGTTGGCAGCAGCGATCTGCATAGCGATGTCCTTACCGTAAGCGGTGAACTCGGGCTTTGCAGCGATCTCATCGGAAGTCTCGAAGTTGACCAGAACAGCGTGGGTGCCGCCGCCGTGCACATAAGCTGCGCAGGGGCCCTCGTAACGGACGAAACGGCGAACCTTGATGTTCTCCTTGATGACCAGGATCAGCTGCTTCAGAGCGTCGTCCACGGTGGTGTCGCCCATCTTGCAGTTCATCAGAGCATCGATGTCAGCGGGGTTCTGCTGCATGATGACCTTGGCTGCTTCCTTGACGAACTCGACAAACTTCTCGTTCTTGGCGACGAAGTCGGTCTCAGCGTTGACCTCGATGACCACGCCGACCTTGCACTCAGAGCAGTAATCAGCGTAGACCATGCCCTCGGCGGCCACACGGCCGGCCTTCTTGGCAGCAGTGGCCAGGCCGCGCTCACGCAGCAGCTCGACAGCCTTGGCGAAATCGCCGTTGGCATCGGTCAGAGCCTTCTTGCACTCCATCATGCCGCAGTCGGTCTGCTTGCGCAGTTCCATAACGTCCTTTGCAGAAATAGCCATTGTAATCCTCTCCTATTCTATCGTTGCCTGTTGGTGCCGGAGAAATCAGGCGTTGGCAGCTTCCTCAGCGGGAACAGCCTCCTGGTTGCCCTGCTTGCCCTCCAGAACGGCGTCAGCCATAGCGCCGGCAATCAGCTTGACAGCGCGGATAGCGTCGTCGTTGCCGGGGATGACCCAGTCGATCTCGTCGGGGTTGCAGTTGGTATCAACGATGGCAATGATGGGGATGTGCAGCTTGCGAGCCTCGGAGACAGCGATGCGCTCCTTGTGGGGGTCAACGATGAACAGAGCCTTGGGCAGGGTCTTCATGTTCTTCACGCCGCCCAGGTACTTGTCCAGCTTCTCCATCTCCAGCTCCAGCTTAGCGACTTCCTTCTTGGGCAGCAGCTCGAAGGTGCCGTTCTCCTGCATCTTCTTCAGCTGCTCCATGCGGTCGATGCGCTTGCGGATGGTACGGAAGTTGGTCAGCATGCCGCCCAGCCAGCGAGCATTGACGTAGTGCATGCCGCAGCGGTTGGCCTCGTCACGGATGGACTCCTGAGCCTGCTTCTTGGTGCCGACGAACAGGATCTCGCCGCCCTCAGCTGCGACTTCCTTCACGTAGTTGTAAGCCTCGTCCAGCTTCTTGACGGTCTTCTGCAGGTCGATGATATAGATGCCGTTGCGCTCGGTGAAGATATACTTCGCCATCTTGGGGTTCCAGCGGCGGGTCTGGTGACCGAAGTGCACGCCTGCTTCGAGAAGCTGCTTCATAGAAATGACTGCCATGATAAATTACCTCCAAATTGTTTTGACCTCCGCACACCGTGATCTGCCCTCCCCGCATGGTACAGGGCGGCAGACTGCCCTCCACTTCCGAAGAAGCACAAAAGGGCATAGTGATGCGTGTGTGATGGTTGATCGGCGCACCGGCCCGTTTGACCGGACACACCTTAAATATAATAGCACAGCTCGGGCCTGGATGCAAGACCAATTTTCGCATTCCGGGGCGGTTTTTACTCGTTTTCTTCCAGAGAGATTCCCATTCGGTCCAAAGCATAGCCTTCCCCGAACATCAGGTCGTATTGCAGCAGCCAGTGATTGTTCCGCCAGCGCTCCTGCTGCGGGGTCAGGCTGTCGGCCACCGTGCCGTTCCAGAGGATGGTTTTGCCGCCGGTGCAGCTGCGGTATCCATAGCGGAGCTGCCGGTTCAGGTACTGGAAATAGAGGGGCTGTTCCAGCCCGAAAACATCCATCATCACCGGCGACACCTCATAGGCGGCGATGGTGCCCAGGTCCACCTGGGCATTGCTGTAATTGGACCACATCAGCAGTGTGGTCTGATGGAGGGCCGGGTCGGAGCTGTCGGCGCTGGCATAGCCGGTCTGGGTGTACACATCGTAGCCCGAATCAATGGGGTTGTAGTGGTCGCCCCAGAAAACCAAGATCACCGGCTCGTCCACCTGGGAGAAATAGCTCACCAGCTGGCCCAGCAAAGCGTCCGCATCCCGGACGCCGGTGGCGAAGTCCTCCAAAGCACCAATGGTGCTCTGTTTGAGGCCGGCCGGCGCACTGGTGACGTGGACCCGTTCCTCATCTGGATAATTGGCCGCGTTGTAGTTGGTGTGGTTCTGCATGGTGACGGCATGGAGGAAAACCGGCGCGTCCGAGGATTCTTTCAGACGCTCGTACTCCTGGATGATCTGTTCCCCCATGGATGCGTCGGTGACCAGGCCGCCCGGCCAGTAGTAGCTCCGCACCTTGTCCACCCCGCGCATATCCTCCAGGCTGATGAAATCATCGAATCCCAGGTTGGGATAAGCGGTGTTGCGGCTCCAGTACTTGGCATAGTAGCAGTGGACCGCCGCGGTCTGATAGCCCTGGCTCTTGAGATAGGAAGGCAGGGCAAACATGGGTTTGGTGACGTGCTGCTGATAGGGCTTGCAGCCCGAGGGCAGAAAGCCCACCGAATAACCGGTCAGGGCCTCAAACTCCACGTCACAGGTGCCGCCGCCAAAGCTGGGGCTGTACACCTTGCCATAGGCACTGGTCTGCTGCAGGGCGTGGAGATTGGGCGAGACATCGGTATCAAAGGTGACGCCATATTGCTCCAGCTCGCTCACATCCCAATAGGACTCATCCATCACATAAATAATGGTAGGAGTCTTTTCCACCTGGGCGGGGTCGGTGGTAGCCCCATAGCTGGTGGGATAATTGGGGCCGGTCTCAATGTGTTGAGCGGCCTCCACATCGTCCAGCAGCGCGTTGACAGCCTCCTCGGTGTAGTCCTCGGGGGCATTGATTTCCAGGTTGGTGAGGTTGGTCATAAACCCGGTGATGACCCCGTACCAGCGGTAGTAGCGGTCCTGCATCCAGGCGTCGGAATAAATGCCGAACCACTGGGTGGCCGCCGGCTGCAGGTAAATCCCGAAGATCAGGGTCAGCAGGGCCGCCAGCGAAGCGGCCACGCTGACCAGCCGCACCGGCAAAACCATTTTGTCGCGCTTGCGGTAGAGAAAAAACGCCAGCACCGTCAGCGCCGCCAGCAGAACGCCGGAACAGATCATGCTGGTCTGAACCTTCAGGCCGGCAGCGGCCGCCACGCCGGCGGCCTCCTCCACCTGGGTCAGGTCCCACGGGAGAAAAGGTTCACCCCGCAGCTGCAGGGTATAAAAGTTGACCGTTGCAGGCACCAGACCGGTGCACCCGGACAAAAAAGTGGCCAGCGGGGCCAGACGGGTGACGGTGTCCACCACCATCCAGATCAGAAACAGGAACAGCCAGGACAGCAGATAGGACTCCAGATGAGGCTGGATATATTCTGCCCAGGTCTCCCCTGTCAGCTCGCCCCGCGCCACCCACTCGGTCAAAACCAAAAAGATCAGGGATGCCGCAAACGGAAAAATCCCCCGGGCGATCAATACGCCCAGGGAAGCTGTCGTCTGTTGTTTGTATTTCATACGAACTCCACTTCCTGTTTTTCTTTCGGTGCGGGCACCCGGCCCGCAGCGAATCCGAATCCTATTATAGCGCAATTTGACCTAAAGTCTACTCATATTCTTGTGAAATTTTCCATCTTGACCGGCGATTATTTGCCCAGAAGCCGTTCCAGAAGGCCCTGTTTTTTATCCTCCTGCCCGTTGTCCTCCGGCAGTTCGGTGCTGACCAGAAGGGCGTCGGCGCCGATCTTCTCAATCTCGTCCCACTCGATCACCAAAGTTTCACCGCGGCCCAAAAGCCCAAACAGCTTGGGCCGGCCCAGCATCAGGAGCTTTTCAATTCTGGCGTGTTCGGGGTCGATGACCATATCGTCAATCTTGCCCAGGCAGGCCCCTTCTTTGAGCTGGACCACTTCTTTTTTGCTCAGTTCACGGAATGTCACGGTACGCTCCCCCTTTCGGCCCGTCCTGTACCGGACAGCACAGGGCGCGGGCTGTCGCTGCGCTTCGCAGGAAAAACCAGTGGAAATCACTGGCCCCGATGTGTTATACTATGCAGTACAAAGAAAAATGTGTATTGAATCCGGCTTCCGGGCCGGATCAGGAGCTAAGATTATGTATAAAAATGTTATTTTTGATCTGGGCGGTGTCATGGTGGACTTCAGCCCCAAGGACTTTCTGCTGGATCGCTTTTGCAACAGCTCTACCGAGGACAAGGTCTACCGGCTGACCTTCGGCAGCGAGACCTGGAAGAAGCTGGACGCCGGCCTGTGCTCCCGCTACGAGGGCAATCAGGCCATGCTGGCCGCCGCCCAGGCCGAACACTGCGGCTTTGAGGTGCAGGAAGTGCTGGAAAACTGGACTTCCATCCTCCGCCTGCGCCGCCGGATGGTGGAGCTGGTGCGCCGCCTGAAAAACCACGGCTACTGCGTCTACTACCTGAGCAACATCCCCGAGGACACCCTGGCTCTGCTGATGAGCCGCGGTCTGGAAGGTCTTTTTGACGGCGGCGTGGCTTCCTGTGAAGTCCACATCAACAAGCCGGACCCCCGGATCTACAAGGAGCTGCTGAAAAAGTATCAGCTGGTGGCCAGCGAGTGCATCTTCATTGATGACAGCCGGGCCAATGTCCAAACCGCCTTCCAGCTGGGCATGAACAGCATTCAGATGAAAGACAGCGTGGACACCCTGGTTCGCAGTCTTGCCACCTGCAACGTAACTTTGCGCTGAAAACCAAAACAAAGCTCCCCTGCCGCACACCCTGAGAGGATGCGCGGCGGGGGAGCTTTTTCAGATGGAGTTACTTCTTCTGGTAGTTCTGGCAGAAGTGCGGGGTCTCGGTCTGCTGGTTGCAGCTGCCCGAGGCGCAGTGCTCGGTCACCTTAATCTGGGGCAGATTGCACTTGCAGCAGTCCACGTTGTACATGCACTCGCTGACATCGCAGATAACACCTTTGTTCTCCATGTTTATCACCTCTCTTCGCAAGCAGTATGCCCGCAAAGAGAGAAGCTTATACAAAGCGTGGGGTCTGGGGATTTTTACCAGGCGGCCAGGTCGGCCCCCAGCTTGCGGCAGGCATCCTGAACGTCGCTGTCGGGGGTCTCGTTGCAGATCAGCCCCTCTTCCTGGAACAGGACTGCGCCGTCCCCTTTGACGCGGTCGCACCAGTCCCGCATCCACTGGCCGTCACCCCAGCCATAGGAACCGAACAGGGCCACTTTCCGGCCGTTCAGGCACCCCTCCACCGAGGAGAACATGGGCTCGAACTCGCTCTCCTCCAGCTGTTCGGCCCCCATGGCCGGGCAGCCGAACGCCAGAACATGATACCCTTCCAGCGCGGCCGGGGTGACATCGGCACAGGAGAGAATGGTGCCGCTGGCGCCTGCGCCTTCCGCGATGCAGTTGGCCATGATCTCAGTGTTTCCTGTAGCGCTCCAGTAAATGATTGCAACCTTGTTCATTGTGTTCAGACCTTCTTTCCTTGACAGTAGATTACGGTATAAAATAGTTAGTTATAACTAATTCTCTCCCCTGCAAAAAGCGCTGGCTGTCCAGCGCCGAAGGGATGAGGTTAGTTGATAATAACCTGCGCAAAAAGAATACCATGTTCCAGATTGGTTGTCAAGGGACTTTTTCTCACAAAAGGAAGGTCCCTGCCATCATCAGGCCATAGATCACCGGCTGATGCAGCAGATAGAGCAGCAGCGAGTGACGGCCCGCCCAGCCCAGCGGCGGGCAGACCGAGCGGCGCAGGGGTTCCATCCTCTCCCGCCCCACTGCCTTGTGGAGGAAAAAGCCGATCCAGTACAGAAACAGCCACGGGAACAGAGAGAAATAGTCGGTGGAGTAAAATTCCAGATGCGGGAACCCCAGAAAAGCGGTGCCGAAATTGGCGTACCAGCCGGAAGGCACCGCCGCCAGGGTGATTCCCTCAAATCCGAAAAAGCCCTGGTTGATGTCCCGGGTCAGGAAAAACAGAACCCCGCATATGGCCAGGCCGGCCAGCGCCGGCACTTTATCCAGCGCCGGGCAGAGCAAACCGGTAAGAAGCATGGCGGAACCCAGAAAGGTCAAGACGCCAAAAACCACCAGATCGGAGGGCATCAAAGCCCAGGTCACCAGGGTGACCAGCAGCCCGGCCCCAAATACCTCTGCGCCGCGGCGGATGGTTCTGTGGCCCAGGGGCACGCAGAACCCGGACAGCAAAATGAAAATCCAGCTGGTGATCTGCTGCCAGAGATATCCCGGGAGGCCCAGAAACCAATCCGCAGACAGGCCAAACAGAAAAATCAGATCCCACATGGCGTGATAGACCATCATGCTGATCAGACAGAGGCCCCGCAGCTCATCCAGCAGCGCATAGCGGCCGCCGGTGGGGATGGAACGGTTCATAGTAGTTGTACCTCCTGTGCAGTCCGGCAAAGGGCCGGACGGAAATAGGCCCGGAAGGCCAGAGAAAAGATACCTGAATCCGCATCAAAAATCAAGTGCTCTTTTCAAAAAGAAAGAGCGCCCGGAACAGTCCGAACGCTCTTTCGCAGTGCCGCCGACGGGGGTCGAACCCGTACTCTGTCTCCAGAAAGGGATTTTAAGTCCCTCGTGTCTGCCAATTTCACCACAGCGGCCCAACAAGCTGCCGCACGGAATCCATGCGGCAGCTCCAGACGAACTATATAATACAATAGGACCGGCTTTTTGTCAACTAAAATCCATTAAACGCGGCCGCCATGCAGTTCGGCGTACATCTTGTCGCGGCACTCGGCCACGGCGGGGGTCATGTTGACGTAGTGCTTGTGGGGGCACTCCAGGCGCAGCTCGCTCTCCCAAACCTCATTGGTGAGCTGGCGGGCCACATATTCCCGGCGCTCGCTGATGGAGGGCAGCTCAATGGCCAGCTGGCCGTTGAGAATGTGGGGCACCAGCAGCGGCTTGACGGCCGTCGGCGTAAAGGTGATGGTCCGCTCCACCGCATCGGGGTCCAGGTTGACCATGGTGATGGGCTTGCCGGCCTCGATCACTTCCCCGTCCATGGCGATCAGGTCGCACTGGGCCTGGCCGTTGGCGTCATACAGACGCCAGGGCATCTTTTTGCCCGGGATGATGGCCTTGCTGACGCTGTCGGAGCACTTCATCTTGGGCTGATAGCTGCCGTCCGGCTGCTTGACCGCCACCAGCTTGTACACGCCGCCGAACACGGGGTCGGACGCCGAGGTGATGAGGTTCTCGCCGACGCCGTAGGAGTCAAAGTGGGCGTGCTCATACAGCTCCATGTTGGCGATCTTCTTTTCGTCCAGGGCGTTGGAGGCCACCAGCTTGATATAGGGCTTGCCGGCAGCGTCCAGCGCCTTGCGCAGACGCTTGGAACCGCGGGCCAGGTCGCCCGAGTCAATCCGGGCCGACTTTACCCGCTTGTTGGGATCGTCGGGGTACTTCTCGATCAGGTAGTCGTCCAGCTTGATGAGATTGGGCAGGCCGCTCTCCATAATATTATAGGTGTCCAGCAGCAGGCTGACCGAGTCGGGATAGGTGTCGGCAAAGGCCTTGAAGGCGTCGAACTCGGTGGGGAAAAACTCAATGAAGCTGTGTGCCACCGTACCCACGGCCTTGACCTCTGCGCCGTACTTCATCTCGGCCAGACAGTTGGCGGTGCCCACGCAGCCGCCCAGAACCGCCGCATAGGCGCCGTCGTTGCCGGCGCTCTCGCCCTGGGCGCGGCGGGTGCCGAACTCCATGACGCTGCGGGGAGTGTGGGTGTTCAGGCCCACCACGCGGGTGGCCTTGGTGGCAATCAGGCTGTGGAAGTTGATGGTCTGCAGCAGGTAGGTCTCGATCAGGATGGCGCCCACCATGTCGCACTCGATCCGGACCATCTGAACGTTGGGGTAACAGACGGTGCCCTCGGGCAGAGCGTACATATCGCCCTGCCAGCGGTAGGTCCGCAGGTAGTCACAGAACTCCTCGCTCATTCCCTTGGTCCGCAGCCACCAGATGTCCTGGGCGTTGAAGTGGTAGTTGAGCAGGAAGCGGGTCAGCTTCCGCTGGCCGGCGCTGATGGAATATCCCTGCTGGTCCGGGTTCTTGCGGAAGAACATATCAAAAACCAGCCTGGTGTCCTTGTAGCCGTTCAGAAACAGGCAGTTGGCCATGGTGAACTCATAAAAGTCCACCACCATGGCGGGGTTATCGTAATCTTCATCGGGAATATACGGGATGACTTCGACTTTATTTTCCATAGAGTGTTCCCCTCTTCTTGTAGCAAAAAACATCCGTTTGCCCCTTTTTGCGTGCGGGGCTGGGTCTGGGTATTAACGATATGATAGCATCATTTGCCCCGGGGTGCAAGTTCTTTTTGCAAAATTCAGGTCAAATCCACGCAATCTGTCTTGACTGATGTCACCTTTGTTCGGCCAACAGGACAAACAAAAGGCCGGCAGCCACACGCCGCCGGCCAGGATCGGGTCACTTGGAGCGAGATGCACGAACTGCATTCACAATAAACTGCACCAGACGCACGACAATCAAAACAGCTATAGCGCCTATCACAAGCAATTCAATCATAGCGGTCATCATGGAGCATTCCTCTTTTCTTCTATGAAAAAGGGTTGGTTGATTCCGATTGACTGCCGCCAAAAAAGGCTGCTCAAGCTTGTTTATGGCCATTCTCCACCCTTGTCCTTTATTTAAATTATAACACAGCTGTTTTGGTTTGCAATGTGCAGCATGGTCAAGAAATATCCGCTGATTTTATACATTGGGAACGCAAAAAAGCCCCCGGCTTTCACCGGGGGCTCAGAGTTGCAATCAGCCGTTCATGATGTTGGGGGTGGAGTTCTTGAGCAGAACGTCGTGGCTGCCGCCCTCCACGATGGAGGTGGAGGAAACGACGGTCAGCTTGGCCTTCTCCTGCAGCTCGGGGATGGACAGAGCGCCGCAGTTGCACATGGTGCTCTTGACCTTGTACAGAGTGGTCTGGACGCCATCGGCCAGAGGACCGGCGTAAGGCACATAGCTGTCCACGCCTTCCTCAAAGGACAGCTTGGTGGCGCCGCCCAGGTCGTACCGCTGCCAGTTGCGGGCGCGGTTGGAACCTTCGCCCCAGTACTCCTTCATGTACTGGCCGTTGATGCGGACGCGGTTGGAGGGGCTCTCGTCAAAGCGGGCGAAGTAGCGGCCCAGCATCACGAAGTCAGCGCCCATGGCCAGAGCCAGGGTGATGTGGTAGTCGTGGACGATGCCGCCGTCGGAGCAGATGGGAATATAGATGCCGGTCTCCTTGTAGTACTCATCGCGGGCCTTGGCAACCTCGATGACTGCGGTGGCCTGGCCGCGGCCAATGCCCTTGGTCTCGCGGGTGATGCAGATGGAGCCGCCGCCGATGCCGATCTTGACGAAGTCTGCGCCGGCCTCAGCCAGGAAGCGGAAACCGTCGCGGTCCACCACGTTGCCTGCGCCCACCTTCACCTTGTCGCCGTAGTTCTCGCGAATCCAGCGCAGGGTGCGGCTCTGCCACTCCGAGAAGCCCTCGGAAGAGTCAATGCACAGCACGTCCACACCGGCTTCCACCAGAGCGGGCACCCGCTGGGCATAGTCGCGGGTGTTGATGCCGGCGCCCACCACATAGCTCTTGCGGGCGTCCAGCAGCTCGTTGGCGTTCTCCTTGTGGGAGTTGTAGTCCTTGCGGAACACAAAGTACTTCAGATGGCCCTCAGCATCCACCAGGGGCAGGGTGTTGATCTTGTTGTCCCAGATGATGTTGTTGCAGTCATGCAGAGAGGTGTTCTCGGGAGCGGTAACCAGCTTGCTCATGGGGGTCATGAAGGTGGTAACCGGTGCGTCGTCGGGGGTGTGGTTGATGCGGTAGTCGCGGGATGCCACGATGCCCAGCAGCTTGCCGTTGGCGGTGCCGTCATCGGTGATGGCGATGGTGGAATGGCCGGTGCGGGCCTTCAGCTCCAGTACATCGTGGAGGGTAGCCTCGGGGGACAGGTTGGAGTCCGACACAACGTAGCCAGCCTTGTACATCTTGACGCGGTGGACCATAGCGGCCTCATCCTCGATGCTCTGCGAGCCGTAGATGAAGGACACACCGCCCTGACGGGCCAGAGCAATGGCCAGCTTTTCGCCCGAGACGGACTGCATGATGGCGCTGACCATCGGGATGTTCATTTCGAGCGGGCACTCCTCTTCCCCTTTGCGGTATTTCACCAGCGGGGTCTTGAGACTCACTGCGGTAGGCACATTCTCAGCCGATGAATAGCCGGGTACCAGCAGATATTCGCCGAAAGTACGGGAGGGTTCTTCATAAAAATATGCCATGATCCAATCTCCTTTTCTATGCCACCTGTGAGACGCTGCGGCCACACGTGTTTTGCGCAACGCCGGGAATGATACTTGGCTATACTATACCACATTTGAGGCTGGAATACAAAATATCCGTGCGACAAAGTTTTGCAGAATGCGATTGCAAAAAACAGTCACTTTGCATAGTCAACGCATGAAGAAGATGCAACTTAGCCCCTTGTCTGCACAGCATGGGAAACAAAAAAGCCCGTCTCTTACGAGACGGACTTTTTTGCACACGAAGTGAGGTATCGCCTGTGTGGCGCAGCCAGACAGCTGAGAAGGAGAACAGCCGGAGGAGGGGTTGACTGCGCCCGACACCTCAAAAGCAAGAAGAAAAAGATTTCACAGTCGCCGTATCGGCTCTCTGCTGTAACTGTATTGTAACTCTTTTGTCTCCAATTTGCAATACCTTTTTGTAACTTTTTTGTAATTTGCTCGAAATTTTGTTTCGGCTTTTCTTTTTAAAAGTGACAGAACAGTTCAAAGGCTGCTTTTCCTTCCCGACGACCGGTGACGTACCAGCCGGGGACCTCCCCTTCTCCGCGGGCCTGGCCGTAAAACAGCTCCATCTCCTCCCCAAAGGGCACCTGGCGATGGTACTTGATGACAGCATACTGCATGGGACCCTGTTCGATGACTTCCTGGGGCAGGGTATCACACACCACATCCAGATAGGCGGCGTTGTTGATGTGACGGTTGGTGTCGCACAGGGAGTAGCCGGCCCGGCGTACCCCTGCCGAAATGAGTTCCGGCGCTTTGGGGACCTGCTGGGGCAGTTCCCAGTCCACCTGGGGGTTCCAGCGGCTCTCCATATCCTCGGGGATATGGCGCAGGATTTTGCTGGAGTCAGTGTCCACCAGCGTCCAGCGGGTGTCCACCCGGGCCACCTCTTCCCCCTTCTCGTTGCAGACCACCATGACCCGTTTGTTGACGGCACGGCGGTTCTGTTCAGGATAGGTGGTCAGGGTCAAAGTGTCCCGCATGGCAGGCACCTTGTAGAACTGAAAGGCCTGGCGGCCCACCAGATAGACCATGTGCCGCGCACTGTAAAAGGCCTTGTCCATGCCCAGGCTCCAGGCGTGGGCGGTGGCCATATGCTCGGCACAGCGCAGCAGCGCCGACGGTTTCATCAGACCGCGGTAGTCCACGTCCCCTTCGTCCAGGGTGATCTGTTCGGTGTAATAAATCGGGTATCCCATCGTGTGCTCCTTTCCGGTCCGGGAAATGGATTCAGTACATGTTCCGCGCTTTGCGGCGCATCTTGCGCCAGATATTGAAGCAGGCCAGCAAAACCATGGCCAGCAGCAACAGCAGGAACAGATAGCCGCTGCCGCCCTCGTCGTAGCTCTTCATCTCGCTCCACTTCACGTCCAGCTCGCTGTTCACTTCCTCGCTCAGGGCGGTAAAGACCTGCTCTTTGGCGGCCACTTCCTCCGAGGGATAGGCGATCTCGCTGTACTTCAGCTCTTCGTCCAGCTGTTCCCATACGGCGGTGCTGGGGGTGGTGTAGCCGATGTATTCGGCGTTGGCGGCGCCTACGTCCACCTCACACATGAAGTTGATGAACATTTCGGCGGCTTCCTGGTTCTGGCTGGTGGATGGAATGCACATGCAGTCCACCGACAGCACGCTGCCCTCCTCCGGGAAAACCCAGGCCAGGTCGGGGTTGTCATCGATCATGGTGATGGCGTCACCCGAATAGTATACGCCGATGGCGGCCTCGCCGCCAATCATCTTGTCAAAGATTTCGTCCATCACGTAGGCCTGGACCAGGGGTTTCTGGGCTTTGAGCTGCTCCATCACCTCGTCCACCTCCTGGGTGGTGGCGGGATTGATGCTCTTGCCCTCTTTGAAAGCTGCGATGGCGTAGGCATCCCGGCTGTTGTTGAACATCAGGATATTGCCGGCGTACTGTTCGTCCCACAGGTCGGCCCAGCCGGTGGGGGCTTCATTCACCATGGTGGTGTTGTAGATGATGCCGGTGGTGCAGAGCATATAGGGAACGGTATAGGCGTTTTCGGGGTCGTAGTCGGGGTTGCGGTACTGCTCGTCGATCAGCTCGAAGTTGGGGATGTTGCTGTAGTCCAGAGGCAGCAGCATGTCCTCCTCAATCATTTTGGCCACCATGTAGTCGGAGGGAATCACCACATCATAGCTGGCCGCGCCCGACTTGAGCTTGGCGTACATCGACTCGTTGGAATCAAAGGTAGTGTAGTTCACATGGATGCCGGTCAGCTCCTCAAAGGCGGCCACCACATCCACGCTGTCGTCCGCCCCGTTGGAGATATACTCGCCCCAGTTGTAGACGTTCAGGGTGACGTTCTGGCCGGCGAACCGGGTCCAGTCGTAGTCCCCGGAGACGCTGATGTCCTCGTTGACCTGGATGGGTTCCGCAGCCAGTGCGGTTCCGGTGCAGGCTGCGGCCAGCGCCAGGGCGGACACAAATGCAAACAGACGTTTCATCTTGTCCCCTCCCCTCACATCTGCTGCTGTGCGTTCAGGTCCCGCTTGTAGCGGCGGCCTTCCAGCACATTGGACAGCAGAATCACGGCCAGGATGGCCCCGAACATGATGGTGGACAGGGCGTAGATCTCGGGGCTGACCTTGCGGCGGGTCATGGAGTAGATGGCGATGGGCAGGGTCTCGACGGTGCCGCAGTTGAAATAGGAGATCATGAAGTCGTCGATGGAGTAGGTCAGGCAGATCAGGAAGGAGGACAGGATGGCGGGGCTGATCTCGGGCAGAATCACCTTGAAAAAGGCCTGCTTGGGGTCACAGCCCAGATCCAGAGCCGCCTCATACAGATGGATGTCCAGCTGGCGCAGCTTGGGGCTGACGTTGAAGATGACGTAAGGCACGTTGAAGGCCACATGGGCAATCAACAGGGTGGGCATGCCCATGATGGTATCCGGCAGCCAGGACACCCCTGCTGCAAACCGCTGATACGCCACAAACAGCAGCATCAGAGAGATACCGGTGATGATTTCGGGGTTGACCACCGGGATATAGGTGATGTTGGTGATCACCAGCCGGGAGGTGCGGTTCATGCCGGCAATGCCCAGGGACGCCGCGGTGCCCAGCACTGTGGCCACCACAGCCGAGACCAGCGCCACCTCCAGCGAGACCACCAGGGCCCGCAGGATGGAGGAGTTGGTCAGCAGGCTGGCATACCATTTGGTGGTAAATCCGGTAAAGAGGGCGTAGCCCTTGCTCTCGTTGAAGCTGAACAGGATCATGTAGGCAATGGGCAGGTACATGAACCCGAAAAACAGGATGACATAGGTCCGCTGCATCAGGCGGAGATGTTTGGTTTTCATCAGGACACCCCCTCCATTTCGTCTTCGTCAAAGCTGGAAGTAAAGCTCATGCAGAGCAGGACAATAATCATCAGCACCAGGCTCATGGCCGAACCTACATTCAGGTTGTAGCTGTTGCCCAGGAACTGCATCTCGATCAGGTCGCCGATCAGCAGGTTGGCGCCGCCGCCCAGCATTCGGCTGATGACGAAGGTGGACACCGCCGGGACAAACACCATGGTGATGCCGGTGCAGATGCCAGGCACGCTCATGGGGATCAGGACCCGGAACAGGGTCTGGGTGGTGTTGGCGCCCAGGTCCTGGGCGGCCTCCACGATGCTCTGGTCGATCTTGGTCATGCTGGTGTACAGGGGCAGGATCATATAGGGCACATAGTTATAGACCATGCCCAGGACGACGGCCCCTGCGGTGTTGAGCATATTGAAGGGTCCCAGACCAAACAGGCCCAGCAGGGTGTTGATGGGGCCGTTGATGCTCAGCAGGCCCATCCAGGCGTACGTCCGCAGCAGGAAGTTCATCCACATGGGCAGCATCACCAGCATCTGCATGATCCGCTGTTTGTTCACCCGCAGGCGTGACAGAAAGTATCCCACCGGGAAGGCAATCACCAGGCAGATGACGGTGGCAATCATGGCCAACAGCAGGCTGCGGGCAAACACCGAACCGTATCCGCTGACCGAAACCAGATTGGCCAGGGTGAAGCGGCCTTCGGCGTCGGTGAGGGCGTAGTAGCAGACAATCAGCAGCGGAATGACCGTGAACAGCGCCATCCACACCAGGTACGGGGCGGCAAGCCGTTTATCATATCCTTTCATTCCCTTCACCCCTCCGACCGTGCCATAATATGGATCTCATTGGGGCCGATGCACATGCCGATCCGCTCGCCGGGGGTGCAGGCGCGGGTGGAATGGATCAGCCATTCCCGGCCGTCGCAGTCCACATGCATCTCGAAGTGAACGCCCTTGAAAATCACGTCGTCCACCACGCCGGTCAGCTGGCCTTCCATCGGGGAGACCACCTCGATGTCCTCGGGACGGACCACCACCTGGACACTCTGTTCGGGCTTGAAGCCGCGGTCCACGCAGGGGAACTGCACTCCGGCAAAGGAGACCAGGAAGTCCCGGTGCATGACGCCGTCAATGATGTTGGAATCGCCGATGAAGTCGGCCACAAAAGCGTTCTTGGGCTCGTTGTAGATTTCCTCGGGGGTGCCCACCTGCTGGATAACGCCGCCGTTCATGACCACCACGGTGTCCGACATGGTCAGGGCTTCTTCCTGGTCGTGGGTGACATAAATAAAGGTGATGTTCATTTCCCGCTGCAGACGTTTCAGCTCCAGCTGCATCTCTTTGCGCAGCTTGAGGTCCAGCGCGCCCAGAGGCTCGTCCAGCAGAAGGATTTCGGGCTCGTTGACCAGGCTGCGGGCAATGGCCACGCGCTGCTGCTGGCCGCCCGACATCTGGGAGATGCTGCGCCGTTCAAAACCTTTCAGGCCCACCACTTCCAGCATGTCCCGCACCTTGATGCGGATGGTGTCCTCGTCCATATGTTTGAGCCGCAGGCCGAAGGCCACGTTCTCAAACACGTTCAGATGCGGGAACAGGGCGTACTTTTGGAACACCGTATTCACCGGCCGCCGGTAGGGCGGCACGCCGGTGATGTTTTTGCCGTGCAGGATGATTTGGCCTGCATTGGGCTCCAAAAAGCCGGCGATCAGCCGCAGTGTGGTGGTTTTGCCGCAGCCCGACGAGCCCAGCAGCGTCACAAATTCCTTGTCGTGAATGTCCAGGTTCAATCCGTTCAGGATGCGCTGGCCGTCAAAGTCCACTACGATGTCACGCAGGGATACGATTACAGAATTATCCATTTTCCAGATGAGTCCTCCCCTTGCATGGAATCAATGCGTCGCACGCCGGCCGCAGAACACAGACGGCATACTGTGTCTATCTTAAACAATCGTGCAGAAAATGTCAATTCGCAAAACAAGGTTTCCAAACCGGCCGAACTTTGACGAATCCCTGAAATGAACGCAGGCATTGAAAAAGCCCGGGCGCTGGCGGCGCTCGGGCTGACTGAAAAAATGAAATTTTACTTGCTTTTTACGAGGCGGCCTTCAGCTGTTCCGCCGTATAGTGGAAGGCCTCGGGGACGGTGAGGTCCACTTTATAGATGGAGCTGTCCCCTTCCGTCATCATATAACAGCCGTCGGTTCCGGAGGCATAGGTGACCTGGTAAGTGGTTTCTCCATCGGAGGCGGTGACGGTGACCAGCGGGGCATCAAAGCCATAATCTGCCGGTTCGGCGCCGGTGATCTGCCCCGACACATAGCCGCTCAGGGCCGACAGAATCCCGTTGACCGCCTCCTCATTGAGGGCGGTTTCAGTCTCATCGGCCAGGCGCCAGGCGGTGGTGTAGGTCTCACTGTCGGCCGCGCTGTCTGCGGCTTCGCTGGCAGAGCTGGCCGCGTCAGCGGCCACCGACACAGCCTTGAGCTGGACCGAGAAACTCTCCCCGCCGCCGGAATAGGTGTAGTCGATGGTTTCCAGGCTGCTGGAAGTGATGCCCGCCGGGTTGAAGGCTCCGAATAGTTCCTCCTTGCCGTATTCAAAGCAGCTCACCTTGGAGGAGGCCGCCGTGTAGACGGCGCTGTCCCCTTCCTTCTGGACGTAAATGTCCCCGGTGATGGTGTTGGTATCCCCAAAGGTGAAAGTGTTGGTCTCTCCGCCTGCTATCACCGTGACGGTGACCAGAGGAACCTCCATACCGTAATCTTCCCCGGTCTGGGCATCCAGCTGGCGTTTGGCATTCAGGTCAGCCAGAGCGGCGGCCATGGTGTTGCACTTGGTCTGATCCAGATGGTAGTCCGGGTCGTTGGCCAGGGTCCAGGTTTCTCCGTCGTAGAGCAGCGAAACGGTCTCGCCCTGGTAGGTGTATTGGATTTCGGTCAGGCTGTCCACCGCAAAGGAGGACAGCGGGATGGTTCCGGCCTCGGCCTCGCTGGCGGCCTGTTCCGCTTTCTGGTTGGAGCGGGTCAGCAGGGCCAGGGCGGCGCCCGCCAGCACCACCAGAACCAGCAAGATCAGCAGGGTGCGCTGTTTGGCTTTCATGCAGTCCCCTCCCTTATCTTCTTCTGCGTCGGATGGTGACCACTGCGCCGGCGATCAGCAGACCTGCCGGAACCGCCAGCAGGAACACCAGACCCACCACGGTGGCCGTGCCGGCCGGGATGGTCAGCTGGTCGGCCTCCAGCGCCTTGGCGTCAATCAGAATGTCGCTGGACTGGCCGGTCAGAGAGGCAGCGCAGCCCACCAGGAAATCACAGTTGCCTGGAACACTCATATACAAAGTGTCGTCATCCATGTTGGAGCAGCCCACCCAAATCACCTGAGCGCCGGTGGTGTCGTTCTGGGCCCACACCGCCAGGTTGAAGGGTCCGTCGATGTCGCCCTCCTCCTTGTCGGTGGTGGTCATCTCATAGCCCGCCGTCTTGCTGTAGGCGGCCGAGGAAGTGGTCAGCAGAGGCTCGGCGGTGACGCTGTCGTTCTGGGTGATCTGGATGCCCTGGGCCATCTGCAGCAGCAGGTAGGCGCTGGTGTCCAGGCCATCCAGGGCGGTGCTCTCGGTGGTGATGGCGTAATCGGGCAGCAGATAATAGCTGTAGCCGTACAGGCTGTGGTTGGCATCCCCTTCCACAATCAGGCCGTCCACCCGGGACAGTCCAAACTCGGCCATAACCGCATCCAGGTTGGGGGTGCTGTAGTAGGCGTCGGTGGTGAGCAGAACCTTGCCGCCGGCGGCCAGATATTCCTCCAGCATGCCGATTTCATCCACCGCGCCCTCCGGGCCGGTGAAATCGCTGGCGGGACAGTTGATGATGAGAAGGTCGCAGTCCTCGGGAATGGTGCTGCTCAACAGGTTCACCTCCTGAGGCTGGATGTTCTGGGCCTCCAGGGCATCCACCAGGGTGTCCGACAGAGCCCGTTCCCCGTGGTTGGTGGTGTAGTAGGCCTGGCTGGCTTCCCCGCTGGTCAGGCGGTACAGCGACGAGGTGATCTGCTGTTCGCCGTCAAAGCGGACACTATAATTGTAATAGTCGGAGTAGTCGTAGACGTAAAAGTCCACCGCGTCCAGCACATCGCTGCCGGTGCCGGCGTCCAGGATCAGGCTGCCGCCCGAGACCTGTTCGGCCCCATACTGAGCGGCAAAGGTGGGATACAGGGCGGGGTCCTTCTGTTCCCAGTGAATGTGGCTGCTGGAAGCTGCGTACTGGTCCAGCAGCCGGGTGATGATGGCATCTTCGCTGCCGGTTTCACACAGATAGTAGATGGTTACATCCTGGGTCAGGCCCTCCGCCACCTGGACGGAAGTATCACTCAGGGTGTACAGACCGCCCTCAGACAGGTCGAACTCGGTATATGTGGTGGGGATGGCCTGGACAATCAGATTGATGAGGATCACCAGCACCACGGCTGCCGCCAGGATGGCGGTGGAGTACAGGCCATTGCGGAAGATACGCCCGCCGTCCGCCGGTGCGGCAAAAAGGCGGCGCAGTTTGGATTCTTTGTTCATCGTCGGGCCTCCTTTCAGTTCCAGCGGCGCTTTTCAATGCCCTGCGCCGTAAATAAGAGGAACAGCCCTGCCACGCTGATGTAATACACCAGAGACGGCAGCGAGAAGCTGCCATTGACAAAGTCCTCAAAGGGAGAGAACAGGGCCAGAGCCCCCAGCACCGAGCTGAAAGCCTCGGTGAGCCAGGCGCTGCGGACGGTGAACAGCACCGAGATGCAGGCCGCCAGAGCGGCGAACAGGAAACATCCCAGCGTGAGGCTGCGGCTGCGCAGGCCGGCCCAGAGCGAAACCGCGGCAGCCAGCACCGTAAAGACCACCAGAGCCATGACGCTGCCCGCATTGAACAGGCTGCGCAGGCCTGGCATCAGGTAGGCCAGCAACAGAGCGCCGAATCCCATCACCGCGGCGATGATCTGGTTTTCGGTCAGGCTGGAGAGGAATTCACAGATGGCAATGGCCGTACAGCCCAGCAGATAATAGCAGAGCAGGCTGGAGAAATTGGACAGAAGGGCGGTGTTGGTGGAGCCCAGCGCCCGCAGAACCCCGATCAACAGGGCATCCATCAGGCAGGGCAGTGCGAAGACGGCGCACATGGCCAGATATTTGCCCAGAACAATCCCCCAGACCGACACCGGACTGGTCAAAAGAAGCTGATCGGTGCGGCTGTGTTTTTCCTCGGCAAAGCTGCGCATGGCCAGCACCGGCACATACACCAGCAGCACAAAAACCGTCTGGTACAGGGTATAGTAGCCAAAGTCGGTCAGGCCAAACCCCAGGTTATTGGCAAAGAAATAGAGCGCCGAAGTGCCGGTGAGAAAGGCGGTCAGCAGCCAGCCCATCATGCCGGAGAAGCTGCTGCGGAATTCCCGTTTGAATATAGCCGTCATCTTACTCCTCCTCCCCTTCGGTCTGGCCGGCGGTGTCCGCCTGTTCAAATTCGGTCAGCTCGAGGAACACGTCCTCCAGGCTGCGGGTCTCGGCGGTCAGATTCAGGACGGCGCAGCCCGCGGCGGCCAGCGCCTGGCTGACCGCAGCCCGCAGATCTTCGCCTGAGCCGCTGCGGGCGGTGAAGGTAACCTCCCCGCCGCTTTCCTCCTCAATGTCCACCGACTGAATCCCCTTCACGGCCCGCACTGCGGCGGCCACCGCCTCCCGGCTGCCCAGCGCCGTGGCGTGCAGGACGCCGTGGGGGCTCAGCTGGGCGCTCAGCTCCTGGGGCGTGCCCTCCGCCACCAGGCGGCCATGGGAGAGGATCAGCACCTGAGAGCAGACGGCCTGCACCTCGCTGAGGATATGGCTGGACAGGATCACCGTGTGCCCCTGCCCCAGTTCCTGGATCAGGCGGCGGATCTCAATGACCTGCGCCGGGTCCAGACCCACCGTCGGCTCGTCCAGAATAATCACCTTGGGGTGGCCCAGCAGTGCCTGGGCAATGCCCACCCGCTGGCGATAGCCTTTGGACAGGTTGCGGATCAGCCGGGGCATCACGTCGGTCAGGCCGGTGCGGCGGGCGGCCTTTTCCGCCTGGGCGGTGCGCTCGGCCCGCTTGACCCCTTTCAGCTCGGCGGCAAAGGTCAGATATTCCCGCACCGTCATTTCGGGGTAGAGCGGCGGCGTCTCGGGCAGATAGCCGATGCAGGCTTTGGCTGCGTCGGCCTCCTCAGGCAATGGGTGTCCGTCCACCGTTACCGTCCCGCTGGTGGCGGCAAGGTACCCGGTGATGATGTTCATAATGGTCGATTTTCCCGCTCCATTGGGACCCAGCAGGCCATAAACCTGTCCGTCCTCCACGGTGAAGGACAAATCACTCACCGCCGGACGGCCGCTGTACTCCCTGGTCAGATGCGACACTTCGATCACTGGCAAATGCTCCTTTCAGTTTGTTTGGAATCATACATACTATAGGATGCAAATGTGTTCAAAATAAGGCAGAGTGGTGTAAATTCCCTTATGTGACAATAAAAAACACCGCTCTCCGGTTGGGAGAGCGGTGCAGCAGCTGCAAAATATAAATTACTTGCGGCCAAAACGACGATTGAAGCGGTCCACACGTCCGCCGGTATCAACCAGCTTCTGCTTACCAGTGTAGAAAGGATGGCACTTGGAGCAAACTTCAACGTGGATCTCGGGCTTGGTAGAGCGGGTCTGGATCACATTGCCGCACGCACAGGTGATGGTGCAGTCAACGTAGTTGGGATGGATACCCTGTTTCATACGATTCACCTCATTTCTGGTTCTGACAAATAGGGGCCATATTCCATGTATGTGCCCATCACAACCTTCAATTTCGGCTACCCCGTCGAGCGGCCTTCGGAACGATTGCTATAGTATTATAGCACGGAATTCAGAAAATGCAAGAGGAAAATGCCCTTGTTCTCCATAAAATTTCGCCTTTTCCCCGCTTTCTGCCCCGGACGCGGCAAAAGCGGGCTGCCTTTGGTTCGGACAGTCCGCTTCTGCTGCGCTGGGGGATGCAGAGTGAGGATAGGTTCAGCCAATCCGCTGTTTTTTGTCCAGACGGATTTTGTCGGCAATCATGGCGATGAATTCACTGTTGGTGGGCTTGCCCCGCATATTGTGGATGGTATAACCAAAATAGCGGTTGAGGGTATCCACGTCGCCGCGGTCCCAGGCCACTTCGATGGCGTGGCGGATGGCGCGCTCCACCCGGCTGGCGGTGGTGGCGTTCTTCTGGGCGATATCGGGGTACAGCCGCTTGGTGACGGCGTTGATGTAATCCGGCGTGTCCACCGCCATCAGGATGGCTTCCCGCAGATATTGGTAGCCCTTGATGTGGGCGGGGACGCCGATCTGATGGAGGATCTCGGTGACCGTCACCTCGTCGCTGTCGGCGGTGGTAAAGGGAGAGCGCTGCTCCGGCTTGGCCGCGGCTTTCAGCACGCGGCTCACCAGGACGCTCTCGTCAAAGGGCTTCACAAAATAATAGGAGAACCCTTCGTCCAGCAGTTCCTGGACCATTTCTTCGCTCTGGAAGGCGCCGGTGACAAAAAAGGACGTGTGCCACTCCCCTGCGGCATTATACCGCTGCTTGATGGTCAGAGCATCCAGCCCGGGCATAAAAGCGTCCAGAAGCACCACGTTGGGCCGGATGGAAAGCATCTTCTGCAGAACCTTGCTGCCATCCTTTTCCACCACGGTCACGTCCACGCCTTTCTGCTCCAGCGCCTCGCGGCACAGAGGGGTGACCTCTGCTCCGGTGTCTGACATCAAAAACTTAATCTTGTCCATGATTGTTCTCCTCCCATGCGTAAAATGAACCCAGTCAAGCCCGCCGCTGCCGACACAGCGGCCGGAAGTTCGCGGTATCACTCCAAGGGGCGCATGAGAGGCCTTGCACCGGCGTCTTTTCCACAAAAGCATTGCAGCAAGCGCTTTTTCGAGCATTCCCTGGCCGTTTCGGCGAATCAGATGCACCCCGTCCTTGCACCATAGATTTTACCATATTTTACCAGTCTATTCAACAGCAAAAATTGCCATATTTTGGGAATTTTGGCCCGCCGGTTTATCTTTCTGTTCCATCAGCTCGGGTTGCGCTCACTCCTGTTCCATCATGGCGAGGAATTCCTCCTCGTTCAGCACCGGGATGCCCAGGGCGTTGGCCTTGTCCAGTTTGCTGCCGGCCGCCTCGCCGGCCACCACATAGGCTGTCTTTTTGGACACGCTGCCGCTGGCTTTGCCGCCGTTCTTCACGATCAGGGCCTCGGCCTCCTTGCGGGAAAGGCTGGACAGGGTGCCGGTCACCACAAAGGTTTTGCCCGCCAGACGGTCGGTGCGGGTTTCCCCTTTCCAGGTCATGTTGACTCCCTGTTCTGCCAGGCGGCGGATCAGGTCCTCGGTGCCGTCCTTGGCAAAAAACTCCACCACGCTCTGGGCCATAATTTCGCCAAAGCCGTCGATGGTGCACAGAGCTTCCAGGTCGGCCTGCCGGATGGTGTCCATGCTGCCGAACCGTTCGGCCAGCAGGGCCGCGGCCTTATAGCCGATGTTGCGGATGCCCAGGCCAAAGAGCAGTTTGTCCAGATTGTTCTCCTTGGAGTGGGAAATGGCCCGCAGGAGGTTATCGGCGCTCTTGTCCTTGAACTTGTCCAGGGTCAGCAGCTGCTCTTTGGTGAGGGTGTAGAGGTCTGCCGCCGACCGGACCAGGCCGCGGTCCACCAGCTGGGTGCAGACCGCCACGCCCAGTCCGTCGATGTCCATGGCGTCCCGGGACGCAAAGTGGATCAGGTTCCGCAGGGACTGGGCCGGGCATTCGGGGTTGACACACCGCAGGGCCGCTTCATCGGCCAGATGAACCACCGGCGCGCCGCAGGAGGGGCAGACGGTGGGCATCTGATAGGGCTGAGCGCCCTCGGCGTGGGCGGTGACTCCAATCACCTCAGGGATGATGTCCCCTGCCTTGCGCACCTGGATGGTGTCGCCGATGCACAGGCCAAACTGACGGATGAATTCCTCATTGTGGAGGGTGGCCCGGGCCACGGTGGTTCCGGCCAGGAACACCGGCTCAAAGGATGCGGTGGGGGTCAGCACGCCGGTGCGGCCCACCGCCACCTCAATGTCCAGCAGGCGGGTCTCCTTCACCTCGGGGGGATACTTGAAGGCGATGGCCCACCGCGGGAATTTGGCGGTGGAACCCAGCTGGGTCCGCTGGGCAAAGTCGTTTACCTTAATCACAGCGCCGTCCATATCGAAATCCAGCCCGGCGCGGCCCTGGCCGATCTGCTCGATCTCAGCAATGGCCTCCTCGATGGTGTGGACCAGATGGTAGCGGGGCGAGACCGGCAGACCCAGGCTCTTGAGGTAGTCCAGGCTTCCGGCATGGGTGGTCAGCTCGGCGCCCCGGATCTGCTGTACATTAAATATAAAGATGGACAGCCCCCGGCTGCCGGTGATTTTGGGGTCCTTCTGGCGCAGCGAACCGGCGGCCGCGTTGCGGGGATTTTTGAACGGAGAGCCTCCCTGCAGCTCCTGCTCCTCGCACAGCTTCTGGAAAGCAGCATGGGGCATATAGACTTCGCCGCGGACTTCCAGATACTCCGGCGCGCCTTTCAGGGTCTTGGGGATGCTGCGGATGGCCTTGACGTTCTCGGTGACGTCCTCGCCCACCACGCCGTCGCCCCGGGTGGAAGCCCGCACCAGCTGGCCGTTCTCGTATTCCAGGCTGCAGGACAAGCCGTCGATCTTGATTTCCACTACATACTCCGGTTCCACGCCTGCGTCCCGGACGCGGCGGTCAAAGTCCCTCAGTTCATCAAAGCTGAACGCGTCCAGAAGGCTTTCCATTTTGACGGCGTGGGTGACCTTGGCGAACCGCCCGCTGGGGGTGCCGCCCACGTGCTGGGTGGGGGAATCCGGGGTGACCAGTTGGGGGAAATCCGCCTCCAGCTGGCGCAGCTCACGGGTCAGGGCGTCATACTGGAAGTCTTCCAGCTCGGGGGCATCCTGGTCGTAATATAACCGGTTATTGTACTCGATGATCGCGCGCAGTTCTTCGGCGCGCTTTTTTGCTTGTTCCAGTTCCAACATAGTTTCTCTCCTACCTTTGGTGGGGTCCCCGGGAAACGCCGGGGCACATCCACATCATACCACAAATTGCGTTTCATGAAAACGACCGACAGGCAAAAACAAACGACAAAAAGTGTCGCCCGTTCCGTCTCAAACTGCAAAAAATGTCCGCACTCCGTTAGAATTCTTGTTCATAGCACAATATTATCATTTCAAGAAAAAGGACGGATGACAGCCCCGTGCAGTTGACTGTAAATCTCTCGACAATATACAAAACGTATTATCGTCATTTTATAGTGCGTTGGTACGTGCGTTTTTAGACTCGATTCTGCCGGTGGGCAAAAAAAATACAGCGCACCGGGCAGGATGAACCTGCCGCGGTGCGCTGCAGTCAATGTAACGCTGGGTCTGATTCAGAAATCAGATCGAAATGGTGTTGCAGACGTCGATCAGGACGGGGTCGAGAGACTTGGTCATCTCCAGAGCTTCGTCCACAGGGTAGTCCACCAGAGTCTCGCCGCGCATACCGACGATGCGGTTGAACTTGCCCTCTTCGATCAGGCAGACGGCGCGATAGCCCATGGCCGAAGCATTCACGCGGTCACGCAGGGTGGGCGAACCGCCGCGCTGCACGTGGCCCAGAATGGTGGCGCGGGAATCGATGCCGGTGCGGGCCTGGATCTCGTTGGCGATCTCCTGTGCATGGCCGACGCCCTCGGCAACAATGATAATGAAGTGATTCTTGCCGGTCTTCTTGGTCATCTCGATGCGGTCCAGAATGTCCCGCTGCATATCGAACTCGTACTCCGGCAGCAGCACAGCCATAGCGCCCGAAGCAATGGCCACATTCAGAGCAATGTAGCCGGCGTTGCGGCCCATAACCTCGACAACGCTGCAGCGGTCATGGCTCTGGGTGGTGTCGCGCAGCTTGTCGATCATCTCCATGGCGGTGTTCATGGCGGTGTCGTAGCCGACGGTGTAGTCGGTGCAGGCGATATCGTTGTCGATGGTGCCGGGCAGGCCGATCATCGGGATGCCGCGGTGAGCCAGCGCACGGGCGCCGCGGTAGGAGCCGTCGCCGCCAATGACAACCAGGGCATCGATGCCCAGCTCACGGCACTTGGCTGCGCCCTTGTCCTGACCTTCCTTGGTCTTGAACTCCAGGCAGCGGGCCGTATACAGGATCGTACCGCCGTCCTGAATGATATTCGAGACACTGCGCAGGTTCATCTCGTAGCACTCGCCGTTCAGCAGGCCGTTGTAGCCGCGCTGAATGCCGATCATACGGTAACCTTTGTGGATGCCAGTACGAACGACTGCACGCACCGCTGCATTCATGCCAGGTGCGTCGCCGCCGCTGGTCAGTACGCCAATGGATTTGATCTGTCTCTCCATAGTGGAAATCCTCCCATTCACATATGCCTTTTCCCTTTTATAAATGTTTCAATCCTTCTCATTCCCAGTGGCTCCTTCCCTGCCCTTTTGAGGGGGAAGTCTGCCTCAGCCGGGACCCTGCCGTCCCGGCCGATGTGCAGCAAAGACCCATGGGCCTGTGCCGTATTACAGACATTATAGCACATTTTGTCCAGTTTGAAAACAGTGCACCCGTCTCGATTCACTCACATACATGTTATTTTGTTGCAACATTTCCCTTGCCCAGCAGCCGTTCCAGCTCCCGGTAAAGCAGCGGATGCCCCGACGTGTACAGCCGGCGCGGTACAGCGAGCTTTTTTTGGGTGTCGCATAAATACAAAATAACCGGAATATTTCCGTCAAAGATTTCGAGCAGGTTGATGACCTTGTCGTATTCCCGGCTGCTGCGGGACGGCAAACGGATATACAGCCGCCGGGGCGCTTCCTTGACGGGATCGGGGTGATAGTCCTCCGGTGCGGCCGGGTTGTACCGGTCGATGGGGATGATGGACTCGGCCATCAGCTTGGCGGGTTCGTCCTCCCGCACCGACAGCCGGCCGTCGATGACCACGACGGCGTTTTCCTGCAGAGAATCCCGGAAGGTGTCCAGCACCCGCGGGAACACGATGACTTCCAGCGTGCCGGTCAGGTCCTCCACACTGGTAAAGGCCATCATGGAGTTGTTCTTGGTGGTCATCATCCGGTTTTTGACCACGGTACAGACGATACGCACCTTGGTGTTGTCCAGCTGATGGGCGTCCTCCCCTGTCAGCATCTTGATGCTGTGGGAGGCGTACCGGGCCGACTGCTCCCGGTAGGCGTCCAGCGGATGACCCGAAAGGTACAGTCCGCTGACCTCCTTCTCCATTTTAAGCAGGTCGCCGTGGGGATATTCAGGCAGGTTCTGCAGCTCATAGCCATCCGAGACCGGCTCTTCTCCGCCGGCCATAACCGCGAACAGGTCCAGCTGGCCTTCCAGATTCCGGCGGGCGTCGTTCTCGACGCTTTTCAGGATGCCCTCCACCGCTTCCACCTGGCTGCGGCGGGTGGCGCCCATGCAGTCAAAGGCACCCGCCTTGATGAGGCACTCCACGGCCCGGCGGTTCAGTTCGTTGCCGTGCATCCGCTTGCAGAAATCGTAGAGGCTGGAGAATGGTTTCCCTTCCCTCTCCCGGACCACGTTCTCGATCAGGTTGCGGCCCACGTTCTTGACGGCATTGAGGCCAAAGCGAATCTGGCCGGTGCCGTCGGCGGTGAAGCCGCCGCCCGAAATATTGATATCCGGCGGCAGAACCCGGATACCCAGCCGGGAACACTCGGCGGTGTACTCGATGACCTTGTCGGTGTTGTCCAGAACGCTGGTCAGCAGGGCCGCCATGAACTCGGCCGGATAATGGCACTTGAGGTAGGCGGTCTGGTACGCCACATAGGCATAGCAGGCCGCATGGCTCTTGTTGAAGGCGTAGGACGCGAAGCTGGACATTTCGTCGTAGATCTCATTGGCCACCTGCTCCGAAATGCCGTTGGCCACGCAGCCCGGACACTCGTGCCCCGGCTCGGTGCATCCATGGACAAAATGTTCCCGCTCAGCCTCCATGACGTCGTGCTTCTTTTTGCTCATGGCCCGGCGGACGTTGTCGGCCTGGCCGAAGGAGAAGCCCGCCAGCTCCCGGAAAATCTGCATGACCTGTTCCTGATAGACGATGCACCCGTTGGTGACGTCCAGGATGTGGGCCAGCTGGGGCGTTTTGTAGCTGATCTTGTCCGGCTCGTGGCGGTTGCGCAGGTACGTGGGGATAGAGTCCATGGGACCGGGCCGGTACAGGCTGATGAGAGCGATGACGTCTTCCAGGTTCTCCGGCTGCAGGCCCATCAGGACCTGACGCATGCCCGAAGATTCCAGCTGGAACACGCCCTCGGTCTCACCGCGGCCCAGCATCTGATAGGTCTCCTTATCGTCGTAGTCCAGATGAGCCATGGTGAAGCCGGGCTCTTTCCTCTGGACAGCAGTTTCCGCGTCCCGGATAACCGTCAGGGTGCGCAAACCCAGAAAGTCCATCTTGAGCAGGCCCAGCTCCTCGATTTCGGTCATGTTGAACTGGGTGACTGGCAGACCGTCGTTGGTGGCCAGAGGCAGATAGTAGTCCACCGGCTCCGGAGTAATGACCACGCCGGCGGCGTGGGTGGAGGCGTGCCGCGGCATGCCTTCCACCTTGGCGGCGGTATCGATCAGTTCCTTGACCTGAGGGTCGGCGTCGTACATCTTTTTCAGCTCGCTGGAAACCTCCAGAGCCCGTTTCAGGGTCATCTTGAGTTCCATGGGGACCTGCTTGGCCACCGTATCCACATTCTGGTACGGCAGGCCCATCACCCGTCCCACGTCCCGAATGGCGTTGCGGGCGGCCATGGTACCGAAGGTGACAATCTGCGCCACATGGTCCGAGCCGTATTTCCGGTTGACGTAATCAATGACCTCCTGGCGGCGCTCGTAGCAGAAATCCACGTCGAAGTCCGGCATGCTGACTCGTTCGGGGTTGAGGAACCGCTCGAAAATCAGATTATACCGGATGGGGTCGATGTCGGTGATTCCCACGCAGTAGGCCGCGATGCTGCCGGCGCCCGAACCACGTCCCGGTCCCACCGGGATATTCTGGCTCTTGGCGAAATTGATATAGTCAAAGACGATCAGGTAGTAGTTGGTGTAGCCCATGGAGCGGATGACGCCGATTTCATAGGCCAGACGCTCCTTGTTGGCCTCGGGAACATCAGGGCCGTACCGGCGTTCTAGACCTTCCCAGCAGAGTTTTTCAAAGTAAGCCTGGTTGTCCATCCCGTCGGGGGCCTTATAGTATGGAATCTTGGTGTGGCCAAAGTCAAAATCAAACTGGCACTGCTCAGCGATTTTGACGGTATTGGCGCAGGCCTCCGGCACCATCGAAAAGAGATCGTACATCTCATCGGTGGTTTTGACGTAGAACTCGTCGGTCTGAAACTCCATCTTGTCGGCGTCCTGGATGGTCTTGCCGGTCTGGATGCACAGCAGGATCTCCTGAACCCGGGCATCCTCCTTGCGGAGGTAGTGGGCGTCGTTGGTGGCCGCCATGGGGATGCCGGTATCCCGGGCCAGCTGGATCAGCTGGGGCAGGACGGTTTCGTCCTGGGCCAGGCCGTGGTCCTGCAGCTCGATGTAGTAGTTCCCCTGTCCAAACAGGTCGTTGTACCAGAGGGCGGCGGATTTGGCCCGCTCATAGTCCCCTGCCAGTAGGGCCTGGGGGATTTCGCCCGCCAGACAGGCCGACAGGCAGATCAAGCCCTCATGGTACTGTTCCAGCAGCTGCTTGTCCACCCGGGGCTTGGAGTAAAAGCCCTCGGTGAAGGCGGCCGACACCATCTTGATGAGATTTTTGTAGCCGGTTTCATTCTTGCACAGCAGGATCAGATGGTTGTTGCCGTCGATCTTGTTGACCTTGTCAAACCGGGTGCGGGTGGCCACATAGACCTCGCACCCGATGATGGGCTGAATGCCGGCCTTTTTGGCGGCCTTGTAAAACTGCACGCAGCCGTACATAACGCCGTGGTCGGTGCAGGCGACGGCAGTCTGGCCGCATTCCTTGACCCGGTCCATCAGCTGGTCAATCCGGCAGGCGCCGTCCAGCAGGCTGTATTCGGTGTGAAGATGCAGGTGCACAAAGCCGCGCTGTGCGGCGGTGGATTCACTCACGGTGTGGATTTCCCCCCTCTTTCCGGGCCCGCAGGTCAGCCGACATCGCCTCCAGGCGTTTCAGCCGGTGGGCCAGGCCCGATTTGCTGGGCCGCGGCTCAAATGTTTCGCACAGGGCCGCCAGAGACAGCTCCGGGTACTGAAGCCGCTTGACGGCGGTTTCCCGCAGCGGCTCAGGCAGAGTCTCCAGAGCATCCTGCTCCTGAAGATACCGCAGCGCCTTGATGGCCGAGGCGTTGGCCCGCACCATCTTGCCCAGGTTGGCGGTCTCGCAGTTGGTGTAGCGGTTGACCTGATTGCGGACCGACTTGACGGCCCGCTCGGTGTTCATCAGGCCGGCGGCCTTTTCTGCCCCCATGAAAACCAGCAGGGACTGAATGTTGGCGCAGGCCTTGAGATAAACGACGTTGACCCCTTTGCGGCGGCTGCGCCGGGGGGCAAACTCATGCTCTGCCAGCAGAGCTTCAAAATCCCGCGCCAGATTGGTGCGCGGGGTGGTAAATTCGAGATGATAGCCTTTCTGGGGATCGGTGACGGTGCCGCAGCAGAGAAATGCAGCCCCTACATAGGCGCTGACGCTCTTGGGGCTGCGGATCAGGGCCGGGTCAATCTGGAGGCTTGTCTCATTGCCATTGGTCCCGAAAAGGGCGTGCATCTGGCCCACCTGTTCCGGCTGGCTGATGCTGAACTCATACATGGGGCCGCTGGCGTGATCCCGGCTGCGGACCTCACCGCGGATGCCGCAGCGTGCAAAGCACTGCCGGGCATAGTCGGCGGTCTCGGCCTGTTCGGTCTGGATCACCAGGCCCCTGGCATCAAAATGTTTTGCAAAGCAGGCCAGCCCATAGCAGGCCGCCCGAACGGTATTTTCTCCGGTGAGCTCCCGCCCGGCGATCTCGCATCTGGCCTCGGAGGCAAAGCTCATGCTCTGTTCCTTCCTTTTTGTAATAGGTTTACCGGGCGGCGTCCCGGTGCTGAATGCTGACGGCGTAGCCCAGCTGTTCGCAGTATTCGGCGATCTTGCGGGCAAAGGTGATGGAGCGGTGTTTGCCGCCGGTGCACCCCACTGCAATGGTCAGCTCGCTCTTGCCTTCCTTGACATACAGGGGGATGGCGTAATCCAGCAGGTATTCAATCCGCTTCAAAAGCTCCCTGGACTCGGCAAACTGCATCACATAGTCCACCACTTCCTGGTCCATGCCGGTTTTATGCTTGAGGCCCGGCACATAGAAAGGGTTGGGCAGGCAGCGCACGTCCAGCACCAGGTCTGCCTCTCCCGGCAGGCCGAACTTGAACCCAAAGGACATGACGTTCAGACGCATGGCGGCCTTGGCCCCGCCGCCCGGCAGGAACAGATCGCAGATCCGCTCCTTGTTCTGGGCGGTGGACAGCAAAGTGGAGTCGATGACGTAGTCGGCACGGTCCAGCAGAGGCTGCAGGATTTCCCGTTCCCGGGCCAGGGCCTCGGTGGTGGGGATATCCTCCGCCTGGCTGATGGGGTGGCGGCGGCGTGTCTCTTTGTAGCGGCGGCAGAGGACCTCGTCCGAGGCATCCAGGAAGAGGATTTTATAGGGCGTCTGCTGCAGGTCCAGCTGGGCCAGCGCCTCCCGGATTTCCTCCCGGGTGCGGCAGCCCCGCACGTCCATCGAGATGGCCACCCGGTCCAGCTGGCTGTCGCCGGCCCGGGAAAATGCCACGATTTTCGGCAGCAGCCAGGCCGGGATATTGTCCATACAGAAATACCCGATATCCTCCAGCGCATTCATCGAGACGGATTTGCCCGCCCCCGAAAGTCCGCTTACAATCAACAGCTCCATAACCGCTCCCCTACTTCCTTCAACATTCTACAACCCGGATCTCCTTTTCCAGAGTAAAACCGGTTTGTTCCCTCACAATGGTCTGGACTTCCTGGCAGAGGGCCAGCACATCGGCGCAGGTGGCCCCGCCCAGATTCACCACAAAGCCGCAGTGCTTCTCGCTGATGGCGGCCCCGCCGTGGCGGTGGCCCCGCAGCCCGCACTGTTCGATCAGCGCGCCCGCAAAAGCGCCCACCGGGCGCTTGAAGGTACTGCCTGCGCTGGGTTTATCCAGGGGCTGCTTGTCGCGGCGTCGGCCCATCAGTTCGTTCATCTGGTCGCTGATTTTCTGGGGATCACCCGGCGTCAGCCGCACCTGGGCCGAGAGGATGCAGTCCCCGTTGTCCTCAAAGATACTGTGGCGATAGCTCAAATCCAGCCCGGCGGCGGGAGTCTCCACGATCTCGCCCTCGGCGGTCAGGTGCCGCACCGAGACCAGAACGTCCTTCATCTCTCCGCCATAGGCGCCGGCGTTCATATACACGGCGCCGCCCACGGTACCGGGGATGCCGTAGGCAAATTCCAGACCGGTGAGCCCGGCCTGCAGGGCCGCCATGCAGAGCATGCTCAAAGGCATGCCGGCCGGAGCCCGCAGGGTGTCTCCTTCCTGCTGGATTTCGCCCTTCATGCCGGCCAGGCAGATGACGGCGCCGTTCCAGCCCTTATCCCCAAAGAGGATGTTGCTGCCGTTGCCCAGAATATAGCAGGGCACCGACAGGGATTTGCACAGGGTGACGGCTTTGCACAGCTCTTCTTCCCGGGTGGGCCGGATGAAAAAAGCTGCCGGGCCGCCGATTTTAAAGGTGGTATGGGCGGACAGCGGCTCCTGTTCCTGATAGGGAACGCTGGCTGCGTCCAGCCCTGCTCTCAATGCGTCGATGGTGTTCTGTTCCAAGGCTCTGCCCTCTCAGTCTACCGTATCGTCCAGACCCAGACGGATCAGCAGCTCCTTGGCTGCATTGTAACCCATCTTCTTCTGGCGGTTGTTGATGGCGGCTGTCTCCAGCACCACGGCCAGGTTGCGTCCGGGAGAAACCGGAATGGCCGTGCTGGGGATTTTGACCCCCAGAATCTCATAGTACTCGGTCTCCAGACCGGTGCGCTGATAGTTTTTGGTGGGGTCCCAGGCTTCCAGCTGGACCACCAGGTCCACCGTCTCGGTGACCTTGACGGCGCCCACGCCGTACACGCGGGCGACGTTGACGATGCCGATGCCACGCAGCTCGATGAAGTGGCGGATATTCTCGGGGGCGGTGCCCATGATCTGACGGTTGGAAACCTTGCGCAGCTCGACGGCGTCGTCGGCCACCAGACGGTGGCCCCGCTTGACCAGCTCGATGGCCAGCTCGCTCTTGCCGATGCCGCTGTCGCCCAGGATCAGGATGCCCTCGCCGTACACTTCCACCAGAACGCCGTGCCGGGTGATGCGGGGGGCCAGCTCCATGTTCAGATAGCTGATGAGGCTGCCCATCAGAACGCAGGTGGCCTCGTTGGAGCGCAGCAGCGCAACCTTATACTTCTGAGCCAGCTCCAGCATCTCGGGGAACGGGGTCAGCTCATCGCTGCGGGAGACAATCACCGCCGGCGGCATCTGGCCGAACAGATGGTCCAGGGCCTCATAGCGGCGGTCGGGCGTCTGGACCGACAGAAAGTTCATCTCGGCCAGACCCATGATCTGCAGACGCAGGTTGTCAAAGTACTCATAGTACCCCGCCAGGAACAGGCCCGGGCGGTTGACCTCGGCGATCTCAACGTTGATTTCGCTCAGATCCCGGGGGCTGTAGACCACCTCCATATTGACCCGCTCGGACAGTTTGGCGAGTGATACGGTAAAATTTTCCATCCTTATTTCCTCCCTGTGACCGGCTGCGTCCGGCAGCCGTCCGTTTCGGTCGGGACTTGCAGGCTGTGCGCAAATTTCCCATTTTTTATATTATAATCAAAACCGGTTGGGATTACAATTCCCACAAGGTCATTTTTGTCTTATTGCGTCTGAGCCCATTCTCTTGTATACTGTTGAAGGCGGACGTGAACCATCGCTTTATGTAAACTGGCCTTTACGTAGATTTTACATATTGCCGATTTCACATTTTACATTGCCGCACTATACTTAAATCAAGTACAAGTAAAATTCTTGTAAGAAACATCTCAATGCTGAGCACCGCGCAGGCCAGTTGGATGATACGTGCGCTGCTTTTCCTTGAGAACCGGACACACCGCAGAAACGAGGATATGTATGACAATCACAAATCTATTTTCTCTCCTTGGCGGCCTGGCTCTGTTCCTCTACGGAATGGATTTGATGGGCAAATCCCTTGAGCGGCAGGCTGGCAGCCAGCTGCAGAAAATTCTCAGCCGCCTGACGGACAACCCTGTCAAGGGCTTCCTGTTGGGCCTGGTGGTCACCGCCGTCATCCAGAGTTCCAGCGCCACCACCGTCATGGTGGTCGGCTTCGTCAACAGCGGCATCATGGAGCTGCACCAGGCCATCGGCATTATCATGGGCAGCAACGTGGGCACCACTGTCACCAGCTGGATTCTCAGCTTGACCGGCCTGGAGGGCGACAGCCTGCTGGTCCAGATGCTGAAACCCTCCACCTTCAGCCCCCTGCTGGCGTTCATCGGCATCCTGATGTTCATGTTCGGCGGCGAGCGCAAGAAGGGCATCGGCGGCATCCTGGTGGGCTTCGCCATCCTGATGACCGGCATGACCGCCATGTCCGACTCGGTCGCTCCGCTGGAGAATGAGCCCTGGTTCACCGAGCTGTTTGTCCGCTTCTCCAACCCCATCCTGGGTGTTCTGGTGGGCACACTGGTCACCGCCGTCATCCAGAGTTCCAGCGCCAGCGTCGGTATTCTGCAGGCTCTCAGCTCCACCGGCGTCATCACCTTTGGCAGCGCCATCCCCATCATCATGGGCCAGAACATCGGCACCTGTGCTACGGCCCTGATTTCTTCGGTGGGCACCAACAAGAACGCCCGCCGTGCCGCCATCGTCCACCTGTACTTCAACATCATCGGCGTGGTGGTCTTCCTGGTGGCGTTCTACGGCCTGAATGCCGTGTTCCAGTTCTCCTTCATCGGTGACGTGATCGAGCCCTGGGGCATCGCTGTGGTTCACTCCGCCTTCAACCTGGGCGCCACCGCCCTGCTGCTCCCCTTCACCAGTCTGCTGGAGCGTCTGGCTTACCTGACCATCCCCGACGACGAGAAGAAGGAGCGCTTCACCCTGCTGGACGAGCGTCTGCTGAACACCCCCTCTGTGGCAGCTGACCAGGCCCGTTCCGTCACCTCCAAGATGGCCGAGACCGCCCGCATCGGCGTGCTGCAGGCCATGAGCCTGACCCGCAAGTGGGACGCCACCCTGGCCCAGAAGGTCAAGGAAGAAGAAAAGCAGGTGGACAACTACGAGGACGCGCTGGGCACCTATCTGGTCAAACTGTCCAGCTACGAGCTCAACCACGACGACAGCCAGCAGGTCAATACCCTGCTGCACACCATCAGCGACTTTGAGCGGATCAGCGACTACTCCATCAACCTGCTGAACTCCGCCCAGGAAATCCACGATAAGTCCATCACCTTCTCGGTGGACGCCCAGGAGGAACTGAGCGTCCTGGAGGATGTGGTGCAGGATCTGCTGAACCGCACCACCGAGGCTTTCCGTCAGGGCGACCTGCACCTGGCCAGCAAGGTGGAACCGATGGAGTCGGTGGTCAACGAGCTGGTCCGCGCCATCAAGGCCCGCCACATCGCCCGTCTGCAGGCCGGCAGCTGCTCCATCACCTATGGTTTTGTGCTGGATGACCTGCTGACCAGCTATTCCCGCATCAGCGCACACTGCAGCAACATCGCCGTGGCCCAGATCGAGGTCGCGCAGGACAGCTTTGACACCCACGCTTATCTGTCGGATCTGCGGCACAACCGCGCCGCCGAGGAGAGCGAAGCGTTCCAGCGCAGAGTCGACCGCTACCGTGCACGTTATTCCTTCCCTGGGTCCAACGAAGCTGCTGCTGAAAAGAAATCTGCAGAGGCTGACAAGGCCCAAAAGGAGGAAGGCAACGCATGATCTATATTGTAGAGGATGACGCATCCATCCGGGAACTGGAACAGTATGCACTCCAGTCCAGCGGATACGATGTACGTTCCTTCGAGGAACCGGAGGCCTTTTGGCACGCCATGAAAACCTCGGAGCCGGAGCTGGTCATTCTGGATGTCATGCTGCCGGGGGAGGACGGCTTCTCCATCCTGAAGAAGCTGCGCAACTCCCCCACCCTGCGCCAGCTGCCCATCATCATGGTGACGGCCAAGTCCAGCGAGCTGGACACCGTCCGCGGTCTGGACTGCGGCGCAGACGACTATATCACCAAGCCCTTCGGCATCATGGAATTTCTCAGCCGGGTGCGGGCGGCGCTCCGCCGCTCGGCTCCGCCGGCCAAACCCAACGTCTACTCCTTCCACGAGCTGCTGCTGGACAACGCCCGCCACAGCGTCACGGTGGGCGACACCCCGGTGGATCTGACCTACAAGGAGTACAGCCTGCTGCGTCTGCTGCTGGAAAACACCAATCTGGTGGTGACCCGCGAGACCATCCTGCAGGTGGTGTGGGGCACCGACATTTCGGTGGAAAGCCGGACGGTGGACATGCACATCCGCACCCTGCGCAAAAAGCTGGGCAGCGCGGGCAGCTACATTCTCACCGTCCGCAAGGTCGGCTATAAGCTGGCCGACAGCGAGGAGGGCAGCGAGGAATGAAAACCCGCAGCATGGAGGAAACCATCAGCCGCCGGCTCTATACCATGGGGCTGATGGGCGTGGTGCTGGCGGCGGCGGTCTGCATCTTTGTCTTTCACCGCGCTTTCACCATGCAGGCCTGGAGGGCTCTGGAAAACGAATCCGCCATCCTGGTGTCCCAGTACGAACACGACACCCAGAGCCTGAGCAACTTCGCCTATGACCGCGTCCGCATCACCCTGATTTCCCCCGACGGCACCGTCCTCTATGAGTCCACCGACGCCGACGAGCAGGAGGAGATGGAAAACCATCTCTCCCGCCCCGAGGTCCAGCAGGCCTTTTCGTCCGGCAAGGGAAAGGACATCCGCGACTCGGCTACCACCGGCTATGAGACCTACTACTATGCAGTTCTCCTGCAGGACGGCAACGTCCTGCGCATCGGCCAGGATGCCCAGACCATCTGGACCCTGTACAATGAAGCGCTGCCGGCCATTCTGTTCAGCTGTCTGGTGATTCTGGGCATCGGGGTTTTGCTGGCAAGGGTTCTCACCCGCCGCCTGGTCCGCCCCATGCTGAATATGGCCCACGATCTGGACCGCATCCAGGAAAACGTTCCCTATACTGAGCTGGTTCCCTTTGCGGACGCCATCTGTTCTGACCGCGCCGTGCGGGAGAGCAACGAAAAAATGCGCCAGGAGTTCACCGCCAACGTCAGCCACGAACTCAAGACGCCTTTGACCAGTATTTCGGGCTATGCGGAAATGATCGAGACCGGGCTGGCCCGTCCCGAGGACATCGTTTCTTTCGGGCAGAAAATCCACAGCGAGGCCAGCCGGATGATCCGCCTTGTGAACGACATCATTCAGCTGTCCCACCTGGATTCCTCCGGCGGCACCCATGACTCCCCTGTCATGGAGCCGGTGGACCTGTCGGTCCTCGCCAAGGAATGCACCGACCGGCTCAAGATGAACGCCCGCCGCGCCTACGTCACCCTGAACGTACAGGGCGAAGGGGTTCAGGTCGTCGGCTCCCCCAACCTGCTGGAGGAACTGTGCCAGAACCTGTGCGACAACGCCATCCGGTACAATCAGCCGGGCGGCCGGGTCCTCTTAAAGACCGGCCACAACGAGGAAGGCTGTCCCTACCTCATGGTTCAGGACAACGGCATCGGCATTCCCAAGGAGGCACAGGCCAGCGTCTTTGAGCGGTTCTATCGGGTAGACAAGAGCCGCAGCAAAGCCACCGGCGGCACCGGCCTAGGTCTGGCCATCGTCAAGCAGATTGCCCGCATCCACGGGGCCCGCATCACGCTGGATAGCGAGCTGGGCCAGGGTACCACCGTCACGATCACCTTTGAATCCAAACCTCAATAAACGGCAACGTCTGTCCGCAGCTGCGGGCAGGCGTTTTTTGTTGGGGCCAGACGGGCCGCGCTGCCGTCCCGCAGAGCGGCACAGGCCCCCAGACCAATCAGGTCCTGCCCGGCCTGCCATCGCTCCTGCAAAAGCTGAGTGCACAGGGTTCCCAGCTGGGCCAGTTCCTCCTGAGTGGGGTCGGCGCTGTCAGACGTTGTCTGGCAGTCCAGCCGGACAGCAAAGCTGCCGTCACCTTCCACCGCCACACTCAGCAGCGGCCGGCGCAGCGTCAAGGGGTGCTCCCCCATCCAAAAGGTGAATTCCTCGCTCCGGCCTGTCAGGAGGCGGTAAACCGCCGTTTTCTGGGCGTCCCACTGAGTCTGCTCGGTCTGGGAGAGAAACCATCCCTCCGGCTGGACGGAAAGCACATCTTCCTCCACTGCCAGGAGAGGCAGCAGCAGGCCCCCGTCGGTCCGGGTTTCATACAGACGCGGTGAGGAACGCTGGGCCTGTTTCAGGGTCTGCAGCAGGGCGGTCAGCAGTTCGCCGCTCTCCTCGGTGGCTTCCGACAGATCCTCACAGGTAAAATCGCAGGCAGCCATCAGGGCGCTGGTCCGGCCGCACTGGCGGGTCAGCACCAGGGATTCGTATTCGCTGATGGTCTGCCAGCTGCTGCCCGGCAGCAACAGCAGATAGTCGCACAGGCGGAAATTGGCGTCCAGCGGCAAAAGGGAGGCGGCATTGTTCAGGGCACGTTCCAGGTTGGGTCCCTGGGCCGCCGCAAAACCGATGCCATCCGATACCTCAGAGGAATCCGCCGAGGCCTCGGGGGCCTGGTAGAGAAGGCCGACGGTCCAGTCTGTCTCCCCCTGCTCCAGCAGGATGGCGCGGACCATGCTTTTTTCGGTGGTGTCGGTGCGGGCAAAGGCCAAACAAAACGCCGCCAGCAGCGCGGCGGCCAGATACTTGAGGGTGCGGCCACGGCTTGCCATATTTCCGCCTCCTTGCAGAAGAAATTGAAACATCTTGATTGTACGCGGAAAGCCGTTTTTTCATCCATGCCGGAACAAAAAGCGACCTGAATTGCGATACGCTATAGTATGCGCCGCCGGGCCGCGGAATATCATGCCCCGCCCGCTCAAGAGGCGGCATTGACCCGCCGGGCACAGTGTGCTACACTGATACCAAACGCCCAAAAGCATCACCAAAGGAGACGATTTGACATGCAGTACGATTTCACTTCGATTCTGGAGCGGCACGGCAAGGATGCCATCGCGGTGGACAGCCTGGGCCGCAACCCCGGTTTTGCTCCCGAGGCTCCCGGCGAAGGATTTGACGCCATTCCCATGTGGGTTGCCGACATGAACTTCCCCACGGTGCCCACCGTCACCGAGGCCATCATCCAGCGGGCCCAGCACCCCGCATTCGGTTACTTTTCGCCCAGCGATGAATACTACGACTCCATCATCCGGTGGCAGGTCACCCGCAACGGCTGTGACCCTGCCCTGCTGACCCGGGAGTGCATCGGCTACGAAAACGGCGTTCTGGGCGGCGTGGTCAGCGCTCTGACCTGCTGCACCGCCCCCGGCGACCCGGTTCTGGTCCACAGCCCCACCTACATTGGGTTCACCAAGTCCCTCACCAACAACGGCTACAAAATTGTTCATACCCCCCTGGTCAAGGACGAACAGGGCGTCTGGCGGATGGACTACGAGGACATGGACCGCAAATTGAAAAAGTACCACATCCACACCGCCATCCTCTGCAGCCCCCACAACCCCTGCGGCCGCGTCTGGGAGCGCTGGGAGCTGGAAAAGGCCATGGAGGTCTACAAGGCCAACGACTGTGTGGTCATTTCGGACGAGATTTGGTCCGACATCCTTCTGAACGGGCACAAGCATATCCCCACCCAGAGCGTCAGCGAGGACGCCCGCAACCGCACCATCGCCCTCTATGCCCCCAGCAAGACCTTCAACCTGGCCGGTCTGGTCGGCAGCTACCACATCATCTACAACAGCTATCTTCGGGATCGCTGCGTGGCCAAAAGCTCCAAGTGCCATTACAACGACATGAACGTTCTCTCCATGCACGCCCTGATCGGCGCCTACAAGCCGGAGGGCTATGTCTGGGTGGATGAGCTGTGCCAGGTCCTGTCCAACAACATCAACTACGCCTGTGACTATATCCGGGACCACTTCCAGGGCGTCACCGTCAGCAAGCCCGAGGGCACCTACATGCTCTTTGTGGACTGCACCGACTGGTGCAGCGCCCATGGCAAAACCATCGACGACGTAGAAAAAGCGGCCTGGGCGGTGGGTGTCGCCATTCAGGACGGGCGGATGTTCCATGGGCCCTGCTCGGTGCGGATGAATCTGGCTCTCCCCTTCTCCCGCATTCAGGAGGCTTTTGACCGTCTGGATCGGTACGTCTTCAACGCACAATAATTCTCCGATTTGTCTCCGAAACGCAAGACAGGCCATCCCGCAGGGTGGCCTGTTTTTGTTCGAGATCAATTGTTTTAACAGGAAATGTCTTTCCAAGGAATTGCTGTTTCGACAGATCTTTGATCTGCGAAATACATAGACTTCCTGACAGCACTTTGCTATTATTATATCGATGGCGCTTATCTTCAAAAAACAATCCTCGGTTTGAAGCGCTTTTCCATTTGACGTACATCCCATAAACGCTATTTGAGAGGAGGACTTTTGTTGGCCAACGTTCTCATTGTAGGTGCTAACCAAGGAATTGGGTACTATATGGTAAAACGACTTTTAGAGCAGGGACACTCTGTAACTGTTCTGGATGTCAATGTGAAGAATCTAAAACATTTACAAAAGGATTACCCCAAAACACTTTTACCTGTGACAGCGGATGCGCAGGATTTGTCCAGCATTCAAAAGGGAGTGGATCAGGCTATCCATGTTTTTGGAAATATAGATGCTGCCATCCACAATGCTTGCCTCTGTACATTTCAGAGCGAACCGGACAGCGATTACTCCATTTATCAAAAGGTTATGGATATCAATTTCTTCGGTGCTCTGCGGCTTGCAAAATCCGTTTTGCCCTATATGCGTCAGGCTAAAAAAGGCTGCATCATTTTTACAAGTTCCGGTGTGGGAGTTACAGGTTTTGAAAACATATCTCCTTATGCCTCCTCAAAAGGTGCAATTGAATCGCTGGCCAAATGTCTGGAAATTGAAAACGCCGATTTCGGTATCTCTTTTCATCTGTTCCATCCGCCTTTGACAAATACTGCCTCAGCGGCTGGTTTGCCGGTCCCGAAAGAATTCAAGGCCGACGCACAAAAAGTAGGATACGGCCTGGCCGATCATCTTTGGTCAAAAAAGTTTGTGATTTGTCACTCTGCATTACAGTCCCTTCAAATCACTTTTTCCTATCGTCACCCTTTATATATCGGCAAAATGATGACCAAAATGACCCGGCGTGCGGCACAGCCTAAATAGTCTTTGTCCAAAAACAAAACCCCGGTTCCTCTCCTGCTGGAAAGGGACCGGGGGTCTTTGTATGGTGCGGGAGAAGAGGGTCGAACTCTCACTCTTTCGGAACTGGTGCCTAAAACCAGCGCGTCTGCCATTCCGCCACTCCCGCATGGAATGCGTATTTAGTCTACCAATCTGCAAGGGAATTGTCAATCCAAAATTTTGACCGCAAAAAAGCCCGGCCGTCCAAAAGAACGGCCAGGCGCGGTTTGCCGGGGTCAAAGATTTTTTTCGATGTCCTGCCAGCAGGGATTGGACAGGATTTCGGCGTCCTCCCCAAAGAAGGCTTTGCCGGCCTCGGTGTCCCCCTGCAGCCAGTACATAAACCAGGCGGTCATGTAGCCGTCACCCCAGGGCAGCATCTCGGCGTGGTCGGCGCCGGTACGGCGGGCCCGCAGTTTGGGCGTGGATGCCGGGACGCCGCTGTAGTTTTCTTCCTGGGACCACAGGGGCGAGATGGAAACCTCCTGGGTGTCCTCTACCACTTCCGGCACGCCTGCTTCTCCGGCATCCAAAAGGCCGGTGCCTGCGGCCATAAAGTAGGGAATCTCAATTTTGGAGACGTCGTACTCCCAGTTCAGTGTGGAGGCATACCGGCTGGAAGGGGTGCTGGCTGTATAGAGGGCCTTATACCGCCAGCCGTTTTTCTGATTGGTCACGCCATTAATGGCGCCGATGGCGCCTTGGGAATGTCCTGCGGCGCCGACGCATTCCAGGTCCAGCTTGTGGTAAAAGACGCTTTCTTCATCCTCGTTCAGCTCCACCAGAAGGTCCAGAGCGCCGTCGGAGCTGCTGCCGTTCCAGGAATTCTGCTGTTCGTTGCCGATCACCACAAAGCCCCAGGATGCCAGATGCTGAAAGATCGGCGAATACCGCGAAGCGGCCACTCCGGTGCCATTGGCCATGACCACCACCGGCCACTGCTTGCCGCTCTCCTCTTTCAGAGCCGAGGGATACCAAACTTCGTACCGCTCAATCAAAAAATCCCGGGCCGGATAATCGGTATAGGAGACGTCGTATTCTCCCATGGCGGTGTACTTCTCCTCGATGGCGCCGCCGGTCTGGGTCTGTTCGTAGTAATTGGTGGTCACCGACGGAACATCCTTGGACCAGTCCTGAACCGCTCCTGTCACCGCGACCGCCACCGCGATGGCAATGGCAACCCGCTGGATGGTTTCAATCATGCAAGATCAACTCCTTCTGAGGCCCGGGCCGGCGTGCCTCCCTGCTTTCTGATGCCTGTCCGGGGTTCTTTTTCTGGTTCCATTTTACCAGCACCGCCGCGGCAAGTAAACCCATTTTGAGCAAATTACACAAATAGCGGAGGCTTTACATTCCGTGCGGCAGCATTTATAATGAATCTATCCCTTGAAAAGGAGGCGATGAAATGAAACTCTGCATTGCAGCATCTCCATGCAAGGCTTGACGGGATAGACTTGTATGGGGAAGCCGTTTCTATCCCCACAGCTTTGCACGTCTGTTTGACTTACCGATACAGGTGCAAAGGAGAATCCATATGAATTTTCAAAGAGTTGATCTGAACGCATGGGAGCGGGGCAAACTGTTCCAGTTTTACATCCAGCGGATGCGGGTGGTGATGAGCCTGACGGTGGATGTGGACGTGACGCCTCTGGTGAAATACGCCAGACAAAACGGGCTGCGGTTTTACCCCTGCATGATCTGGGTGGTTTCAAAAGTTGTCAATGCCCACGACCACTTTAAATACAGCTGGGACCCGGAGGGACATCTCATCCGGTGGGATTCCATCTCCCCCAGCTACGCTGTTTTTGACAAAAACGACGAGCAATGCACCAAGCTGGTCACACCCTTCTGCGAGGATCTTTGGGAGTTTCACGCCCGCTTTCTGCGGGATCAGGAAACCTACCGGGATGTCCGCGGTATTGTGGACCATCAGCCGCCCAACTTTTTTGATGTGTCCTGTCTGCCGTGGGTCCATTACCGCCATTTCGACGTGCATGTGTTCGACGAGGGAACCTTTCTGGCTCCCGTCGTTACCTGGGGCAAATACGAGCTCCAGCAGGGCCGTCTGATCATGCCCCTGACCATGAACATCCATCATGCGGTGGCGGATGGTTTCCATCTGTCCCGGTTTTTCACAGAGGTTCAGGAACAGATCAACACCTTTTCTGAAGACTGACCCGGCGCCTGACGCCGCGGTCTGCGAGTCATGACCCCCGGCAAAGCCGGGGGCTTGAGTAAGCCCTAGAAGGGCATTATACCGGCAAGCCTCTCAAGAGGCACTGAATGATTCGTCTCTTGCATCACTCGCACTGCAACCCGTA